>NZ_JBEYUZ010000020.1:0-106883 GCF_040643755.1 Streptomyces sp. NPDC047079 | reverse complement strand
TTCAAGAGCCCGATCGACTACGAACGTGACTACCGGGCCACCCTTGCCGAGGGACTGGCCGCATAGATCGTCTCCACGCTGCGAGGGGATTGACATCTGCAGCATTTGCATGGGGCAGGCGGTGCAGGTGGCTGCACGGATAGCAAGCCGGCCCGGGTACCACCGGACCGCCCGCGGCCCTACCGGCCGACCCGCGGCCCTTCGCCGTCTCCGCCACCTTCCGAAGGCGCCGTTTGCGCGTGCGGGGGCGAGCGCCGAGCCTAAAGTGTTCCCATGACGGGGCTGGAGGCTGGGCTGTGGGGCTTGTTCGGCGGTTTCGCGGTCGAGGGACTCGACTTCGTGGACGCTGTGCGCCGCCTCCGACGGGTGCCGTGGCGGGCCTCGCCCGACGACCCGTTACCTGAAGCGGGTCCGTGGGCGTTCGCCGTGGCCGAGATCATCCGTCTGGTGGTGGGAGCCGGTCTGGCGTGGGCCGCAACCGACACCCATCAGGTTTCGGGTCCGCTCGGGGCGCTCGCCATCGGGGCGGCCGCGCCAATGGTGCTGGGCCAGCTCAGCCGGGCGCTGCCCCTGACGCTGCCGCCGGGCTACGGCCCACCTGCGGAGGCGCCTCGAAGCACATCGGGCGAGCGCCAGGCCGAGCGCGCTGACGGCGCGGCCGCCGCGGAGGCGACCGAGACGGGACGGAGGACCGAGTAGTGCGCGCGGACACCTTTCCCGGGCGGGTGCTCGGGGTTCTCTCCCGCCGCTCGCCGGCATTTCGGCCTCGGCCGGGCCAGCCGGCCACTGTGGCCGGGGCGTTGCGCTACTGGTTCCGTGCCTCCCGCCGAGTCTCCGCCCCCACGGGCATCGCCCGGGTCTCTCCCCCCGACCCCACGGGTATCGCCCGGACCGCCGCAAGCATGTACGCATGGGATCCGCTCGTGCGGATCGTAATGAGAGCCCGGGTCGACCGCCTGCACGAGGTCGTTGAGGTCGCCCGAGGCCGCGCCTACTCGGTGGCCGACTCGCTGGACCGCCTGTCACGGGTGCACTGGCAACTCTCCCGCATTGAGGCGTTCGGTGACGCCTTCAGAGCGGCGGAAGACTGCGCGTCGGCAGTCACCGAGGCCCGGGAGCGGGCGTTCGCCGTTGCCGTGGAGATCGAGGACGGCCTGGTCCGGCAGGACATTCATGCCTTCGCCGCGGCGATTGCAGAAGCGTTTGACGCGGCCACTTCGATGCATCGGGTGTCCACCTACCAGCGGGGACGCTACGTCAGTCCCACGGCTGTCGAGAAGGCCAGAGCTCAAGCTCTCTCTCTCAGTCAGGAGTTCGCCGCCGCGGCAGAAGCCCTCGCGGGGGTGCGCGACGACTTCCGGGGGGCCGCTTTGACGGACGCCGTCCTGGACGATCTGCCGTTGGCGGGTGTCACTTGGGACGTACGGACCTCGTGGCCCCTGAGCTGGGAGGACCGTATCCGGCGCGCCTCGGACAGGATCAGGCCGGGGGTCTACGTGGTGCGCGCGGATCCTCGCGAGGTGCCTGCCCCCAGCCATGCATAGTCCTGGCATCCTCGCCCCCCTCAGTGATGTCCTCGCGTTGCTCCGCGATGTCTATCCCAGCAGGCCGCTCCAGGGCGGGTTTGTGCGGCCCTCCCCGGGTCGTGCCGTCGTACTCAGGTGCGGGTGAAGTCCGGCTGGGTCAGATTGGCGACCCGGGTGGCCCGTCCGAGCAGGGCCACCTCGCGGAACTGCCACAGCAGGGCGCCGGTCGGGGCGTGGATCACCATGCCCCGTCGCAGCGGCATCTGCAGCAGCGGCCGGCCCTGCGGATCCGTCCGCCAGCGCGGAACATCCGGATCCGTCAACCGGCGCAGCGGGATCGGGTGCAGCGAGTGGACCTCGTCACGGTTGCGTTCCAGTCGTAGCGGAAGCCGCACCAGCACCACTACGGGTGTGATGACGAACCCCGAGTCGGTGACGAAGTCGTCCAGATGTCCGGCCACTTCGGTCGGGTCGGCGCAGATGCCGGTCTCTTCGGCGAGCTCGCGCAGCGCCGCCTGCTGCGGGGTCTCGGTGCCGTCGAGCCGGCCGCCGGGCAGCGCCCACTGGCCCGCGTTGCGGCCGCGGGCGACCCGTTTGATCAGCAGCACATGGGGTTCGCCGCGGTGCGGGTGGAGGGTGAGGCACACGCCCGCGCGACGGGCGTGCGGGGGTGGCGCCGCGATATGCCGGTGGAAGGCGGCGAGGTTGGCGCGGACCCGCTCCTCCAGCTGGTCCATCCCGCTTCCCTCCGGCTCGTTGGGATCAGGTACCGGCATGTTCCACCTCGCTCTTGGGCGCGAGGAGCTCGCGTTCGATGAAGTCCAGCAGGACGCTCCGCATCCGCTCGGGCGTCACCCCGGGCGCTCCGGTCAGTACCTGGATGGCCAGGCCGTCGGTGAGCGCGGTGAGGCCGAGCGCGAGCTGTTCGGCGTCGGTGTCGGCCCGGAACTGCCCCTGGCGCTGGCCCCGGCGCACGATGCGGACCACGGCCTCGCGCCAGCGGGCGTAGAAGTCGTTGTGGATGGAGCGCAGTTCGGGGCGCAGGGCGGTCTCGGCCCAGAACTGCAGCCAGACCAGCCATTCGTCCCGGACCCGGCCGCCGGCCGGAAGCTGCATGTCGATCAGCCGCAGCAACCGTGCGTGTGCGCTGTCCACGCTTCTCAGGTCGTCGCTCTGCCGCTCGAAGGCGCTCTCGACGCAGTGCAGCAGAGCGGCGTTGAGGACGTCCTGCTTGGTCGGGAAGTAGTAGTGCACGGCGCCGCTGCTGGTGCCGCAGGCGCGGGCGATGTCGGCGATCCGTACGGCGTGGTAGCCGTGTTGCGAGATCAGCCGCCAGGCGGCCTCGAGGAACTCGGTACGGCGCGCGTCGCCCGTCCGGTCCGGGTCGCCGGGCGTTGTCCCGAGCGGGCCGGCTCCCTGTTCGGCGGGGCCGGGGCCGACCCCGTGCACCAGCCAGTCGACGCTCACCCCTGCGGCCGCGGCGACGGCCGCCAGCTCGCCGGGTGTGAAGCGGCGGTGCCCTTTGAGGGACTTGGACAGTTTGGTCGGTTCGAGGTCGATCCGGGCCGCGAAGTCGCGGTGCGTCTCCGCGACCGCGTCGATGATCCGGCGTACGCGCTCGGCTGTCTCGTCCATGCTGTCGAACCGTAGCGCCTGCGTTGCCAAAATCGCAATGCAGCCGGTCGCGGCAGGGTGGCCCCCATCGCGACCGGGATTCATAAAAGTCCAGCTAGTACGACCTATTGACACTTCGCAAAGGGCGGGCTCACAGTGATGCCGACTTACCGACCAACGGATCAGTCAGTTGATTGCGATCTGGGTCGTAAACCCGCTGTGGGCCCCCGCTGGGGGCACGGAAAGAGAGCGCTGTGGGATCGACACCGCTGCGCCCGGACGTACACGACGGCAAGGTCGTGCTCGTCACGGGCGGAGGCACCGGCATCGGCCGGGCCGTGGCCATCGACTTCGCTTCCTGCGGGGCCCGCGTCGTGGTGTGCGGCCGCAGGCCCGCACCCCTTCAGAAGGTGGCTGCCGAGATCGAGGCCGCCGGCGGCACCTGCCTGGCCGTGCCCGCCGACATCCGTGCCGAGGGCGAGGTCGAGCGTGTCGTCGACACGGCCCTTGAGGCCTTCGGCCGCATCGACGTGCTCGTCAACAACGCGGGCGGCCAGTTCACCGCCCCCGCCGAGGAGATCACCCCCAAGGGCTGGCGCGCCGTGCACGACCTGGCCGTGGACGCCGGCTGGGCGATGACACGCGAGGTCGCCGTCCGCTCCATGATCCCCAACCGCTCCGGAGCCGTCTTCTTCATGGCGTTCTCCCCGCGCCGCGGCATTCCCGGCATGGTGCACGCCACCGCCGCCCGCGCCGCGCTGGAGAACCTCGCCGCCGGACTGTCGCTGGAGTGGAGCCGCTACGGCATCCGCACCGTCTGCGTCGCCCCCGGAACCATCGCAACCGAAGGGCTGGAAGCCGCGTACGACGAGGCGGATCGCCGTCGCTGGGAGCAGGCCGTGCCGCTCGGCCGGCTCGGCCGCCCCGAAGAAGTGTCCGGCCTTGTGTGCTTCCTCGCCTCGCCCGGCGGCTCGTACATCACCGGAACCACGATCACCGTCGACGGCGGTGTCGACGCCTGGGGCACCGGACACCCGGTCCCGGCACGGGAAACCGCGGACGCCCCCCACGGCGCGGAGGAGACCTGGTGACGATCCTGACCGATGCGACGGCCCCCGCCGTACGCGACCTGTCCGCGCTCTTCGACCCCTCCTCCGTCGCCGTCATCGGTGCCAGCAACGATGAGACCAAATACGGCAACTGGCTCAGCGTCCAGGCGCTGCGCGGCGAACACCGCCGCCCCGTCCACCTGGTCAACCGCCGCGGCGAACCCGTCCTCGGCCGCGCCGTCCACCGGCAGGCCGTCGACGCCCCCGGCGGCGTCGACCTGGCCGTCATCGCCGTGCCCGCCGCCGGCTTCGCCGACGCCGTCGAGGACGCCCTCGCCGCCGGAGCCCGCGCCATCGTCGGTATCACCGCCGGCTTCGCCGAACTCGGTCAGGAGGGCCGGGCACGCGAGGCCGCCCTCGCCAGGCGCATCCGCCGGGCCGGCGCCGTGCTGCTCGGCCCCAACTGCCTCGGCGTCCTCGACACCACCACCGAACTGCGGCTGGCCTCCAACGATATGCCTGCCGGAGGCATCGGCTTCGTCTCCCAGAGCGGCAACATGGCCCTGGAGCTCAGCCGCTTCCTCGAACGCGACCAACTCGGGTTCTCCCGCTTCGCCTCCCTCGGCAACCAGGCCGACCTCACGGCCGCCGACCTCGTGCGCAGCTACACCGAGCACGACGGCACCGAGCTGATCGCCCTGTACTGCGAAGACTTCGGCGACGGCCGCGCCTTCGCCCGGGCCGCCGCCGACGCCGTACGGGCGGGGAAGCCGGTCGCGCTGCTCACCGTCGGCGCCAGCCAGGCCTCCATGCGCGGGGCCCGCTCCCACACCGGCGCGCTCACCAGCGACTCCGCGGTGATCGACGCCGCCTGCCGGGCTGCCGGAGTCGACCGCGTCGCCACCGTCGCCGAACTCGCCCATTTGCTGGGCGCGCTGCACCGCAACCGGCGCGGCGGCGGACGCCGGGTCGCCGTCATCGCCGACGGCGGCGGCCACGCCTCGCTCGCCAGCGACGTCGCCGAGGCCCAGGGCCTGCAGGTCCCGGAGTTCGACGACGACCTCGTCGCCGGGCTGAAGGCCGAACTTCCCCCGTCCGCGGGCACCGCCAACCCGGTCGACCTCGCCGGGGCGGGGGAGCAGGACATCACCTCCTTCGGCCGCGTCCTCGACCTCGCCCTCGGCGCCGAATCGGTCGACTCCGTGCTGGTCACCGGCTACTTCGGCGGCTACGGCGGCTATGGCGAGGCTCTCGCCGAGGCCGAGGTCGCCACCGCCCGCGTGATGGCCGCGCGGATCCGCCACCACGGCAAGCCCGTCGCCGTCCACACCATGTACGCCGACGCGCCCGCCGCCGCCGAACTGCGCCGGCAGGGCGTCTGCGTCTTTGAGTCGGTGGAGCACGCGGCCCAGGTCCTGGGCCGGATCGCGGAGCGGGCCGATCGGATGGCCCCGCACGTACCGGCCGTGCCCGCCCCGGCGGCACCCGTCACCGCCGACGACTACTGGAGCGCACGCGAACTGCTGCGTCAGGGCGGGCTGGAGTTCCCTGCCGCCCACCTGGTCCGTACGCAGGACGAGGCCGCCGCGGCCGCCGCCCGGATCGAGGGGCCCGTCGTCCTGAAGGCCATGGGCTTGCTGCACAAGTCCGACGCCGGAGGCGTCGTGCTCGGCCTTGCCGACGAGGCGTCCGTCCGCGCCGCGCACGCCGACATGGCCCGCCGCCTCGACCCGCCCGGCTACTGCGTCGAGGCCATGGCCGACACTCGCGACGGCGTCGAACTTATCGTCGGCGTACGGCGCGATCCGCGCTTCGGTCCCGTGGCGCTCGTCGGCCTCGGCGGCATCTTCACCGAGGTGTTGCGCGACGTCCGCCTCGGCCTGGCACCCGTCACCGCCACCGACGCCCGCGCCCTGCTGGAACGCCTCACCGCCGCCCCGCTGCTGCACGGCGTGCGCGGTCGCCCCGCGGTCCACCTCGCTGCCGCGGCCCGCGCCATCGAGGCCATCACCAGCGTCGCGGCCGCCCACCCGGAGATCGCCGAGCTGGAGGTCAACCCTCTGCTCGTCACCCCGCGCGGCTGTACGGGCCTGGACGCCCGCATCGTCCTCGACGCCTGACACACCACGCACTCACGCACACATACACGTACTCACGCACTCGTAACTCACGCACCCAGCAGGGAGAAACGCAGATGGAATTCGCCTACACCCCGCGCCTGACCGAGCTCAAGGAACGCGCCGCCACGCTCGCCGACAAGATCATGATCCACGAGGACGCCTGCGAGGCGAACAACGGCCTGCCGCCCGAGGTGCTGCGCGGCATCCGCGACGAGGTGCTCGCCAGCGGACTGCAGGCCGTCAACATGCCCACCGAGTGGGGCGGCGCCGGACTGAGCATCCTGGAGCAGGTAGTCGTCCAAGAAGAGCTGGGCAAGCTCACCAACGCGCTGTGGGACACGGTGTGGCGGCCCGCCAACGCCCTGTCCGCCTGCACCCCCGCCCAGCGCGAGCGCTACCTCGTCCCCGACATCCTCGGACAGCGCCGTGACGCCGTCGCCATCACCGAGGCGGACGCCGGCTCCGACCCGCAGGGCATTGCCACCACCGCCACGCCGACCACCGACGGCTACCGCATCGACGGCGAGAAGTGGTTCGTCACGGTCGGCGACGCGGCCGACTTCTTCCTCGTCCTGGCGCTGGTCGGCGAGGACAAGGCACCCACCCTCTTCCTCGTCGACAAGGACCTGCCGGGCGTCCGCCTCAAGCGCGTCCCCCGCTACATGCACACCTTCGTCTACGAGCACCCCGAGTACGTCTTCGAGGGCGTCGAGGTCGGCAAGGACGCGGTGCTCGGCGAGATCGGCGGCGGCTACGACCTGACCCGCAGCTGGTTCACCGAGGAACGCCTGATGATCGGCGCCCGCACCGTCGGCGCCGCCGAACGTGCCCTCGCCCTGGCCACCGAGTGGGCCCGTGAACGCGTCCAGGGCGGACAGGCCCTCATCGAACGCCAGTTGATCCAGGGCATGCTCGCCGACTCGGCCGTCGACATCGCCGTCAACCGCGCATTCGTCCACCAGGTGGCCTGGGAGTTCGATCAGGGCGGCGACCGCAAGACGCTGCACGCCAAGGCGGCCATGGCCAAGCTGTCCGCATCCGAGGCGGCGGGCCGCGTCGCCGACCGGGCCGTGCAGATCTTCGGCGGCCGCGGCTACATGCGCGACTACCCCGTCGAGCGGCTATACCGCGAGCTGCGCGTGGACCGCATCTGGGAGGGCACCTCCGAGATCCAGCGCCTCGTCATCGCCAACGAGATCGGCAAGCGCGGCCTCGGCTTCCTGAACTTCCCCACCAACAAGGCCCCCCAGGCATGACGGGCGCCGGCAGCGTCGACATCCGGCGCAGCGGGGGCACCGCCGTGCTGACGCTGCGCCGCGAGGCCAAGCTCAACGCCCTGTCCACCCACCTCGAACGCGAACTGCTGCGCGCCCTGGACGACAAGGCGGTCACCACCGCGCGAGCCGTCGTCCTCACCGGCGGCGACAAGGTCTTCTCCGCCGGAGCCGACACCGGCGAACTGCGCGAAATGACCCCGGAGGCGATCGCCGCCTACTACCGCGACTCCGGCGCCGTCTACGAAAAGGTCGCCGCACTGGCGCAGCCCACCGTCGCCGCGATCGCCGGATACTGCCTCGGCGGAGGACTGGAACTCGCCCTCGCCGCCGACTTCCGCATCGCGGATGCGACCGCGACGTTCGGCCTGCCGGAGGTCGCAATCGGCATCCTCCCCAGCTCCGGCGGCACGTACCGCACGACCCGGATCGTCGGCCCGGCCCGCGCCCGCGAACTCGTCCTGCGCGGCCGCCGGCTCACGGCCGGCGAAGCCCTCGGCTGGGGCCTGCTCACCGAGGTCACCGACGACGGCGCGCACCTTAAGACCGCCCTGCGGCTCGCCGCGGAACTGGCCGCGCTGCCCCCGCTCGCCCTCGCCGTCACCAAGCGGGTCATCGACGTGGCGGCGGACTCCCCGCGCGAGGCCTCCCTGCTCCTGGAGCAGCTGGCGTACGCCTCCCTCAACCAGGCAACCCACCCACCAAACGAGGACCCGAGATGACCGTCACCTCGAACTCGACATCCGCCACGCCGACCACGCCCCCCGGCAGCCGCCCGGTCATCGAAACCCGCTCGATCGACTACGTGCCCCTGGCCGAGCGCCACGGCAAGGTGTGGCACCTGTTCCCGGTGTGGTTCGCCGGCGACGCGCACCTGGCCACCGTCGCCACCGGCGCCATCGGCGTGGCGCTCGGCGGCAACCTGATCTGGACGGCCATCGCCGTCGTCCTCGGCTCCGCCTTCGGCACCTTCTTCATGGCCTTCCACTCCACCCAGGGCCCGCAGCTCGGTCTGCCGCAAATGGTGCAGTCCCGCCCGCAGTTCGGGTACGTCGGCGCCCTCCTGGTGTGGATCACCGCGCTGGTGACGTACATCGGCTACACCGCGTTCAACCAGATCCTGGTGGGCCGCACCATGGAGCATCTGGCCGGGGTGCCCAACCCGGTCAGCTACATCGGCTACGCGGTGGTGGGCATCGTGCTGGCGGTAGTCGGCTACGACTTCATCCACCGGGCGTCGCGCTGGCTGACGTACCTCATGTTCGTGGCACTGATCGTGTTCTCCGTGGGCATCCTCGCGGTGAACCCCTTCAGCCCCGAACAGCTCGACTTGGGCACCTTCGCCCTCGCGCCCTTCCTGGTCCAGTTCTTCACGGCCGCGGTCTACCAGCTGTCCTGGTCGATCTACGTGTCGGACTACTCGCGCTATCTGCCGCCGACGGTGGGCGTGCGCTCCTCGTTCTGGTGGACCTACCTCGGCGCGACCATCGGCGGCGCCTGGATGATGCTCGTGGGCACCGTCGCCGCCGGGCTGTTCCCCAAGGCGGCCCTCGTCGAATCGGTCATCTCCGCCGGTGACGAGATCTTCCACGGGTTCGGCATGACCCTGCTGCTGGTGTCCGTGGTGCCGCTGATCACCATCGGCACACTCAACTTCTACGGCGGCAGTCTGACCCTGCTGTCCAGCATGGACTCGATCCGGCAGATCCGGCCCACCGTGGCCAAGCGGGTGGTCACGCTGGTCGTCATCGGCCTGCTGTCCACGGCGATCGCGTTCAGCTCGGACGAGACGTTCCTCGCGCAGTTCGAGCACTTCCTCGTCGTGCTCGGCTACCTCTTCACCCCGTGGACGGCGATCAACCTGGTCGACTTCTACGTCGTGCGCCGCGGCCACTACTCGATCCGCGAGATCTTCAACCCGCGGGGCATCTACGGACGGTGGAGCTGGCGCGGCCTCGTCTGCTACGTCGTCGGCTTCGCCTCGATGATGCCGTTCGCGGTCGTGGGCGACAGCATGGGCCCGCTGGCGAAATGGCTCGGCGGCCTGGACGTCACCATGATCGTCGGCCTGGTGGTCTCGGCGGGGCTGTACCTGCTGGTCTGCCGGTCGCTGGACCTGACGGCCGAGCGGGCCGTGGTCGCCACCGCCGACGAGGGACTGGACCCGGACGCGCCGGCCGGCACGTCCCCCTCAGCGCACTCCGGGTGAGCGCCGGGTGAGTACGGCCGTCCCCGTGCCGTTCGGTACGCCCATCCCGCAGGCGGAGCCCCACCGGGTGCGCCTGCGGGACGGCGTACGGCTGCACACCGAGGTCCACCTGCCCCCGTCGCCCACGCGGCGCCCACGGCTCCCGGCGGTGCTGATCCGCACCCCGTACGACAAGACGCACCCGGACACCCTGCTGCCGGACATCGCGGCCCGGCTGACCGAGGCCGGACTCGCCGTGGTGACGCAGGACGTCCGCGGCAAGATCCGCTCCGAGGGACGGCCGGTGCCCTTCACCGCGGAAGTCGCCGACGCCTGGGACACCCTGGACTGGATCACCGCCCAGCCCTGGTCCAACGGCACGGTGGGCTGCTGGGGCAACTCCTACTACGGCTTCACCGCCTGGGCCGCGGCCGCGTCCGGCCACCCGGCCGTACGAGCACTCGTGTCCCGTCTGACCACCACGGACATCGGCGCAGAACTCGTCCACCGAGGCGGGGTGTTCAGGCTCGGGCCCATGGTGGAGTGGCTGACGTCCACCTGGGCCGGCCGCGCCAATGTCCTGCCCGCCCCCGACTGGTCCCGGCGGCCGCTCGCCGAACTGCTCGACGCCCTGCCCGACACCGGCTCCCCGCTGCCGCCGGCCGAGTGGGCCACCGCACCGCCCGGCGACGCGCGCTGGCGGCAGCTGGCGTTCGGCGGCCGCGACCCAGGGCACGGACGCATACCCACCCTGCACTGCACGGGCTGGTACGACCTGTTCCAGCGCGGCCAACTACGCGACTGGCAGCGGGCCCGAAGCTCGGCGAACGCACCGCAGCACCTGCTCGCCGGCGCCACCGACCACCAGGACGACCTGTTCACCCCGAGCGGGCGCAGCCCCGACCACCTCACCGATCCGGCCGCGCGCAAGGCCATGCTGGACCGCTCACTCAGCCCGGCGACCGACTTCCTGCTGCGGCACCTCGCAGAGGGCGCAGCAGGGGCGTCGCTGCCCCCCGTCCGCTGGCAGAGCTCGAGCGGCACGTGGCATACGGCCAGGTGCTGGCCCCCGCCCGGAGCGGTCTGCGTCCGGCTCCACCTCGTCGACGCATCTGCCGCGGCCACCGGAGCGCAGGGCGGAGCGCTGTCCGCACGACCCGACACCCTGCCGAACACAGCGTGTTGGGACCACGACCCCGCGAACCTGGTACCGACCACCGACCTCAACTGGTGGCGCCCCCTGCTCGCGCTGCCGGACGAGCGGATGGTGGAGCGCAGGCCCGACGTCCTGACGTTCACCGGCCCCGCCTGCGACGACCCGCTGCAACTGGCCGGCCCGGTCCGGCTGGTGCTGCCGGTCACCTCCACCGCAGCCGTCAGCCACCTCGTCGTCAAGCTCTGCGAGGTGGCGCCCGACGGCACCAGCCGACGCATCCTCGAGGCGCCGTACCGGCTGACCGGCGCCCACGAGCGGCACCGGGTCCCCATCCAGCTCGGCGACACGGGACATCGTGTGCAACCGGGCCACCGGCTCCGCGTCCAGCTGGCCTCCAGCTGCTTCCCCCTCTACCTCCCGCACAGCGCAGGCACCGCGCACCCATGGCGGGCGCGCCGCCCCACCGGCAGCACCCAATGGCTGCTGACCGGCGGGCACGACGGCGCCCACCTGGAGCTCACCGTGCTCCCCAGGCCTACGTACTCCTGAAGGGACGAACAACCCTATGGACACCATCCGCCGTATCGGCGTCGTGGGCGCCGGACTGATGGGCTCCGGCATCGCCGAGATCTGCGCCAGGGCCGGGCTGGACGTTCTCGTCGCCGAGACCGGCCCCAACGCACTGGCCGCCGGGCGACGGCGCGTCGAACGGTCCCTCGCACGCGGCGTCAGCAGCAAAAAGCTATCGGACGCGGACCGCGAACGGGCGCTCACCCACGTGCGCTTCACCACCGACCTCGGCGAGTTCACCGACCGGGATCTGGTCGTCGAGGCCGCAGCCGAGACCGAACGGGTCAAGATCGACGTGTTCGCCACCCTCGACAAGGTCGTGCAGCGCGAGGACGCCGTCCTCGCCTCCAACACCTCCTCGATACCGATCGTGAAGCTCGCCATGGCCACGGCACGGCCCGAGCAGGTCGTCGGCATCCACTTCTTCAACCCGGTGCCGGTGCTCCCCCTGGTGGAACTCGTGCCGTCCCTGCTCACCGGCGAGCAGACGCAGCGGCGTGCGGAGCACTTCGTCACCGCCGTGCTGGGCAAACAGGTCATCCGTTCCACGGACCGCGCCGGCTTCGTGGTGAACGCGCTGCTCATCCCGTACCTGCTCTCCGCAGTCCGGATGCTGGAGTCCGGCTTCGCCTCCGCCGCGGACATCGACCAGGCCATGGTGCTCGGCTGCGCGCACCCGATGGGCCCGCTGGCGCTCGCCGACCTGATCGGGCTCGACACGACGAACGCGATCGCCGAGTCGATGTACGCCGAGTTCAAGGAACCGCTGTACTCGCCGCCTCCGCTGCTGCTGCGCATGGTCGAGGCCGGTCTGCTCGGCAAGAAGAGCGGCCGAGGCTTCCACGACTACGCGACCGCGTAGGCCTCAGCGGCGGCAGGCCGGCTCTGACAGCAGCGCCGGGTGGTCCGCGACCACCGTGCGGGAGCCTGGAGCGATCTCTCCCATCGCACGCTGCACGGGGCTGTCCCACTCCAGGGCCGGTCGCCGTACAACCATCAGGAAAGCCTTCCTTCCTGCAGTTTCCGCAGAAAGCGGGTCCAGGGTGAAACAGCCCGCCGCAGGGAATTCATGAAGCGGTGTGGGATCCGAACTGGCACGGGGGACCGCATGAGTGATCGGCGAGCGCGATGACAGTGCCCTCGTCGGCGTTGAGGCCGAGGCGGGAGTGCCCGGCCGGCGTATCAGGGCTTGGGTGTAACTGGGTGGAGACGATCGAGGCGACCAGGCCGAGCCCGACAGCGACTGAGCCCAGGAGCCCGGTGCCGGCTGTTACACCGTCGCAGGACGGGAGCCGACGGCCGGTCACTGCTGCTCCTTCACGTGGATCTCGGCCCAGACGCGTTTGCCCCATGGGAGGAGGTCGACGCCCCACCGGTCGGACAGTGTGTCGACCAGTACCAGGCCGCGGCCCCCGACGTCCTCGGGCGACGGCCTGCCGAGCGTGACCATACGGCGCTTTTTGTCGACCACGGCCAGGCGGACTCGCTCCGGGGCGGGGCGTTCAACGCGGACTCGGATGCTGTAGGAGCGGCCGTGACGTATGGCCTTGGTGACGAGTTCAGAGATCACCAGGACCGCCTTGTCGCTGGCCTCCTCATCGAACGCCCACAGGGCGCAGCTCTGACGGGTCAAGCGCCGCGCCTCGGCGGCGGTCTCCGGCACGGAGGGCATAGTGATGTTGTAGCCGGGGTGGACTGTCGGTCTTGGTTCGGCGCTCGCCATGGTCATCGTCAACGCCTCGGTCGGGGCGGCTGGGGCCCCGCCCGCTCGCCTCGGGGGAGAAACGTGCGGGCGGGGTGCCGTCAGGATGCGTATGCGGGCGCTCCTGGCGGCTGATAGCTAGTCAACGCGGTGGCAAGGGGGCGGGGAGACTCCAGAAGTTGACTCCAACTCGAAGTCACTCAAAGGAGGTTGGCCTAGCATCGACTCACCACCGCTCGGGGAGTCGCAGATGAGTCAGCAGTCATTACCGGATCCGCGCGCAATCGTGGCCGGGCTGCTCAGTGATGAGCGGCTGCTACGCGCCTGCGCCGAGCGCGACATGGGCACCGTCTTCCGGATGCTCAACACCCGGGGGATCAGCGCACGGCGGATCGCCGCCGCCGTCGACATCACGCAAGGTCGGCTCTACGACTACATGAACGGCAAGAGCCGGGTGGAGAAGCTGACCCTTTTCGAGCAGATCGCGGACGCCTTCCACATACCTGGTCATCTGCTGGGCCTGGCGCGCCGGCCGTGGGAGCCAGCACCGGTGGTGGCCGAGCACCAGCGGGCGTACCGTCCGGCACCCGATGGTGATGACCTGGTGGCTGTGGATCACTTCCGCAGCGCCGACCGGCAGGCCGGTGGCGGCAGGTTATACGGGGCGGTCGTACGGCATCTAACGGACCGGGTGGCACCCCGGCTCGTCGACGTCGACAGCGCGCCCCACGTGTTCGCCGCTGCAGCGGCCATGACCGAAATGGCCGGGTGGATGGCCCACGACTCCGGCCACGACGATCGCGCCGCCCAGCACTTCGCCCGCGCCCTCCCGCTGGCCCGCACATCCGGTGACCTCCCGCTGGCCGCCAACGTCACCGCGAGCAGCAGCCACCTGGCCCTCCAGAACGGGGACGCTTCGAGGGCCCTCGGCTGGGCCCGGACCGGGCTCGACCTTGCGGCGCAAGGGCCACGGATTCCCGCGCTGACGGCGCGACTGAACACCATGCAGGCGCGGGCCCTGGCCGTCGCGGCGCAGCGCGCCCCGGCCGAGGCCGCGCTGGACGCTGCCCGGCGCGACCTCGAAGGAGCAGCTGCCGCTGAACACCCCTGGCTGAGCCCGTTCGACGCCGCCGCTCTGGCCAGTGAATCGGCGATGATCCATCGCGACCTCGAACAGTACGACCAGGCGCTGACGTACGCCGAAAAGTCCCTGACGCTGCGCGAGGCGAGCCGGGCGCGGTCGCTGGCGTTGTCCCGGATCACCCTGGTCGACATCCACGTCCGCCGCGGTGACCTGGACGCCGCCGTGAGCGCCGGCCACCCTCTCCTCAGCACCAGCCCCACCCTGGGCTCTGTCAGGGTCCTGCAACAGCTCGACGAGATGCGCCGACTGCTGGCGGCGCATCGGTCGTACAGGCCGGTCCGGGAGTACCTGGCGCGGTTCGATGATGCACGCCGCGCCAGAATGCTCCTGCTGGCCGATCTGATCCCGCCGTCCCCGGGAGGCACCACCGCATGAGGCCCACCAAGGCACCTTCTCCTGCCGACCCCGACGCGTGGAACGCCTACCTCGCGGAGGGCAACGCCAAGCAAGCCCGCAAGCGCGTGGCCGCTGATGTGCTGCTACGGGACGAGGCCGGGCGCGTGCTCCTGGTCAATCCGAGTTACAAACCAGCATGGGACCTGCCCGGCGGGATGGCCGAGGCCAACGAGCCGCCGGAGGAGGCGGTACGCCGCGAGCTGATGGAAGAACTTGATCTCGGCATCGTTCTGCGGGGCCTGCTGGTGGTGGACTGGGTCGCCCCGCATGGCCCCTGGGACGACCAGATTGCCTTCGTCTTTGACGGCGGCGTGCTCGACCGGGACCAGGCCGACCAGCTCCGCCCGCGCGACGATGAGCTGTCCGAGGTTGCGTTCGTGACGCCGGACGAGGCCGGCGTTCGCCTCGTGGATCGAATGCGACGTCGGTTCGAGCAGGCTGTGCGCGCGCTGGAGACGGGACGGCCGTTGTACCTGCGGGACGGCGTACCCATGCTGTGATCGGCGACTTCGTTTTCAGTCCTTGGGCAGCGGCAGTGCTCGGTGGCCATGGCGCACAGCGCCTGGAGGACCTGGTCAGTGGTCAGTCTGCGCCGAGCGCAGCTGTGGGTGCGGGGCTGGCGTCGGTGTAGGTGAGCACGTCATGCCCGGACGAGGCACCTGGACAAGGGTGCGTGGATGGACCGGTGGATGACCCTCCCGTTCACCGAGCGGCACCCACGTGCGTTGAGGAAACTTCCCCCGTTGTGTTCCGGCCAGTTTTGTGTGCTGCGGTTTCTGGGTGTGCGTGGTGCGTGGCAGGGTGACACTTGGTGACTGTTGTTTCGGAAGGGCGATTATGTGACGGCGCCGCTGCGGCTGGCTCGGATGCACCGTGTTCTGATCGGCGTGGTCGTGACCGGCGCTGTGATCATCGCTGGTATCGGCTTCACTGGCTCGTACGCGGCCGTCCGCGAGTTGGCGGTGAGGAAGGGCTTCGGAAGTTTCTCCTACGTCTTCCCGATCGGCATCGACGCTGGCATCTGTGTCCTCCTGGCCATGGACCTGCTGCTGACCTGGATCCGCATCCCCTTCCCGCTGCTGCGGCAGACGGCCTGGCTCCTGACGGCCGCCACCATCGCATTCAACGGGGCGGCGGCCTGGCCCGACCCGCTGGGCGTGGGCATGCACGCGGTGATCCCGGTCCTGTTCGTCGTCGCGGTCGAGGCCGCCCGGCACGCGATCGGCCGGATCGCCGACATCACCGCCGACAAGCACATGGAAGGTGTCCGCCTCACCCGCTGGCTCCTCTCGCCGATCCCCACGTTCCTGCTCTGGCGCCGCATGAAGCTGTGGGAGCTGCGCTCCTACGAGCAGGTCATCAAACTCGAACAGGAACGCCTCGTCTACCAGGCCAGCCTCCGCTCCCGTTTCGGCCGCGCCTGGCGCCGCAAGGCCCCGGTGGAGTCACTGATGCCGCTCCGCCTCGCCCGCTACGGCGTCCCCTTGGCCGAGACGGCCCCGGCCGGCCTTGCTGCCGCGGGCATTGACGACCTTCCGATTCAGTTCACCGTCGAGCGGACCCCGGTTCCGGCTCAGCGGCAGAGCCCCGAGCTCGAGGCCGCCGTCGACCAGGAGAAGGAACTGGCGCCGGTGCGCGGCACGCAGCCCCAGCCGGTGGGGCAGCCGCGAACCGCACCCCCGGAGCCGTCGCACGACCTCGTGGACGAAGGGAACGCCCAACACCTCGCCAACGCCTACCAGGACTGGATCGCCGCCTTCGGAGTCGAACCCACAAGCGCGCAGTTCGCTTTGTGGCTCCAGGACCAGTACGGCATCGCCACCGCAGCCGGCGGGCCACTGTCCGACGAGCAGCTCGAACCCCTGCTGCAGCTCCTCAAGCAGCGCCATACCCCCGCAGCTGAGAGCGGGAGCGAGCCCCAAGACACGAGCGACGCCGACGACGGATGGGGTGACTACTTCTACAACGCCTGGCTCGCGTACGCGCAGGAGCGCGGGGCGTACCCCGATGCCGCCGCACTCGCGGCGTACGTCTACGAGCGCGACCAGATCATCGGCGGCAACGGCCAGCCCATCACCGGCGCAGACCTGGAGTACTTCGTCTCCACCTTCCGCCAGCGCGAGTTCGACGAGACGGAGCCGCCCGCCGACGAGCAAACCACCGAGCGCGCTACACAGGCGCCCTCCGATGACCTCCTCCCAAAGGAGACCGAGCCTGAGGCGACACCGGCGGATGCGGGCGCGTACCCAGCCAATGGGATGCGCATTGCCAGGGTGAGCGCCCCCATCGGCGAGCAACTGGGCGATGGCGACGCGGCCGGCGAGCCCGCCGCGCTGACCACCGTGGACCGCTACTACCTGGCCTGGACCGAGTATCAGACCGAGCACGGCGAGGAGCCCAAGGCCGAGCAACTGTCCGACTTCCTTGCTAGCAAGAAGGGCATGACCGGCCGTGGCGGAAAGCCGGTCAGCCCGTCGACCCTGCGCCGCTACCTCTTGCCTTTTCGTGTCTACAACCTCTGGTCTGAACAGCGGGTGCGCAACGAAGCCCCGTCGCTCGACGCCATTGCGCAGGAGTGCGCAGCCCACGGGATCACCGCACAGCACAACAAGCCTCTCACCGCCGACTACGTCGCCGAACAGGCCGTCGACTTCGAGCGGCGCTGGCAGGCACTGAGCCGCCACCAAGCGCAGGCACAGCAGTAAGAACCCGCGGCCTGTTCGTCACTGCGGACCAGCAACTTGCTCAGTGCCAACAGTTGCGCGATCAAGAGAAAGTGCAGGTCATCCTGGCGTTGCGCAGCCGCGATACCCATTGCGCGATCAGGGTGCACAGCGTCTGCGCACTGCGCACCCGCCACCGATGCGGCCCTGGACGTTCCCCGCACGGGGCCATACGCGCACCATGCGGCCCTGCGCACCCACCGCTACAAGGCCTTGCGTGCAGGGTCCGCGTTTCCGTGCGCACTGGTTCCTGCGAGCAGGCCAGAATCCAGGCTGGGCGAGTAGTGGCCGTGTTGGTCGATCATGAGCAATGGGGCTATCGGATCTCGTTCCCGAGTTCGCGGGCATGCTGGCACCAACTGGGTGGTGGCCTTGCTGAAGATCCCAGTGCCGCGTCTCCCGGCCTGGGCGAGGGGTGGACGGTGCCCGTGGCCGCGTGGGCCCCGCTCCCAAGGCCCTGGCCGTGCCTTCGGGCGAGAGTCGATTCGGCCCAGCCGGGTCGATGCCGTACAGTTCACCGTGCCGACGCGGGGTGGAGCAGCTCGGTAGCTCGCTGGGCTCATAACCCAGAGGTCGCAGGTTCAAATCCTGTCCCCGCTACTCACACGTGAAGGTCCGGATCCGCCGGGCCCTCACTGCGTTTGGGCCCGCTCGACCCCGATCCTCAGGCGACCGGGGCTCCCGGGATAAGAAGGCGTCAATCTCCGGGAGCAACGAACCCAGGTGTTCTGCCGCCGCGGCGATCGCCTCTCCGGCGCCAGGGGGTCGTTGAGTCAGTGCTCACAAAACCGCGGATGTGTTCGGACAGTGCTCATGATCAGGCGGGATTGCTCACGAAATCGCGGACCCTGCCTTGCGCACCGCCGTGCCCGAGCCGTTGAGGAGCTCGTTGATGAGCTGAGTAGTCTCCATTTCCAGCGAGCAGTCCAAACCCCGGTTGATCTGCTGCACGCGCGTGATCGCGGTATGCAGCCCCGAGCGGTTCCCGCGCGCAGCCTCAAGACGCATCCAATCCCGATAGAGGAGCTCCGCCGTAGGGTCGGCGTCGAGGCCGGTGGTGACGGCGTGGCGGGCGGCGTTGAGGTCGTGGTGGGGGCTGCGACTTCTCATCTCGATGTCACCAGCAGTTCTCATCTGGATGCTGCGAGTCTCTGCTGGTCAGACCGCAGAAACGGTGACATCGATTGAGAAATGCTGGTGACATTGCATGAGAATCTCCAGCGCAGTGAAATGAGAAATCCATAGGGATGACTCTCTGACCTGTACTTATGTGCCCAGGTCGCAGCCTGGGTTGAAGCCGGGAGGCGTGTGACGGATCCCCACGCGTGTGGGGGAAGACCCGAGCTGCGGCGCGAGGAGCGAGGCCACGAGGGCAGACCCCCACGCGTGTGGGGAAGACGAGTACAACTCGCGCAACGACCTGGCGAACATGGATAGACCCCCACGTGTGTGGGGAGGGCCGCGCATCGCCCACTTGGCCGCCGACATGGACCCCCACAAGTGTGGGGAGTACAGATGCGACGTGAGCTTCGCCCAGGTCCGGAAGGGCAGACCCCCACGCATGCGGGGAAGAGCTTGCTCCGAGCGTTCGCTGCGACTGGACCCGCGACAGACCCCCACGCGTGTGGGGAAGACGAAAAGGCCGCCGAGGTTGGCGAGGGCTGGCCGGACAGACCCCCACGCGTGTGGGGAAGACTCCGTGGTCCGGGACGAACGGCGGTTTCTGGGCGACAGACCCCCACGCGTGCGGGGAAGACCCTTCGTGACCTGTGGGTTTGAAGATCAGCGGGCTGTCTTTTGCTTACTTTACACGCTTTGGCTGAACTGGTGACGGCCGGTGCTTGGCTGTGGTGACGGTGCGGCCCGCACCAGGGCAGAAGTCCACCGCAGTTGGCCGAGCGGCTGCGCCGGGCAGACCCCCACGTGTGGGGAGGCAAAGGTCCCGAGCGGCCCGCGATGACCAGCAGAAAGACCTCTCGAGGAGCGAGGAACGAGTGAAGACTCAGGCTGCAGGTCGCACCCTCCCGCTCCCGGGGACGCTCACGGCAGGCATGATCGCCATGAGGCATGATGGGACCTCAATAGCCCTGATAGCAGGGGGAGTTGGTGATCAGAGGGGGCGGTCGGTGGGAGTGCGGGAGGATGCCCGGTTCAGCGGGATCGATCTGACACCTTGGGGGAAGTTCGACCGCGGGCAGCTCGCGGTGTATCCGCTTCTGTTCCATCTGCTGGACGTCGCGGCAGTCGCCGGTGAGGTCTTCGACCGGTATCTGACCCACGGCCAGCGCCGATTGATCGCAGCCGGGCTGGGCGTGATGCCTGCGGAGGCGCGCTGTTTGGTGATGTTCATCGCCGGGCTGCACGATTTGGGCAAGCTGTCCGCGTTCCAGGAACAGGAGAAGCATCCCTGGGCACGGGTGAGCGACAACCTGCGGGCGGACACCGGCAATTGGCGGCGTATGCCGCATGAGCGGGCGTCCATGCACTGTGTGCTGCAGCTGCTGGCGGAGGCCGGCTACCCGGTGGACACCTCCGACAGCCCTGGGGTGCTGGTGGCGCAGATCTTGGGCGGGCACCACGGCCGGTTCCTTCAGATCGACATCGACGGCGCGGCCAAGGCCTCCCGGGTCAACCTCACGCTGGGCGGGCCCGCTTGGCAGGACCTGCGCCGCCGCTACTTCGCCCTGGTGCGCCATCTGACCGGCGCCACCATGGTGCCGACTGATGTGTCGGTGCAGGCGGCCGTGCTGATCACTGGAGTGGGCATCATCGCGGACCGGCTGGCCAGCCAGCGTCACTACTGGCTGCCCAAGGCCCAGGCGCCCGCCTTCGGTGCTGGCGAGCACTACGCGCAGGCCGTCCGGGACGCCCCCGGCCTGCTCGAGCAGTCCGGTCTGACCCGCATCATCCTGCCGCCCGTACCCTTCACCCGCGCGCACGGTGGACTGGCCGCCCCGAACGACCTGCAGGCCTCGGTGATGGAGCAACTCGCCCCGGTGGTGGGGGAGAAGGGGCCTGGGATTCTGGTGGTCACCGATGCCACCGGCGGCGGCAAGACCGTCACCGCCCTGGAAGCCGCGCGGATCTTCAACGCCAGCGGTGACACGGCCGGCATCCTGTGGCTGCTGCCGACCATGGCCACCACCAACGCCGCCTACGACACCCTCGAGGCCTACGTGGCCGCCCACCGGCCCGAGCACGCTCCGGTCTCCCTGGTCCACAGCCACAGCTACGACAACACCGCCTACAGCGACCACCGTCTCGCCGCCCACGAGCCGTCGACCAGCGACGCCTTCTGGCCCGGCGAACACGACGCCGACACGGCGCCGGGGGAGCGGCCGGAGGAACGGGTGACCGTCCCGGACGGCTGGCTGCGCGGCTGGGACCGGGCTCTGCTGGCCCAGTTCACCGTCGCCACCCACGACCAGGCCCTCATGGCCGCGCTGCCGGTCCGCTTCAGCGCCCTGCGCATGCTGGCCCTGTCCGGGCGGACCGTCATCATCGACGAAGTCCACGCCCTGCCCGCATTCATGCGGCAGACGCTGGGGCGACTGCTGCACTGGCTGGGCGCCCTGGGCTGCCCCGTGGTCCTGCTGTCCGCGACCCTGCCCAGGCAGGTGAGCAGCGAACTCATCCGCAGCTACCTCGACGGCGCCGGCCACCCGCACCCCGAAACCGCCCACCTGGACTGTCATCCCCCCTATCCCGGCTGGCTCTACGCCGCAGCCTCGGACGCCTCCCTGACCCGCATCGACCCTGCCGCGGCCGCCGCCCACGCCGCCCGCAACCGCCGCCGCGCCGACATCCGCCTTCACCCGGTGCGCCACTCCTCCTGCACCGATCCCGACGACGCCCCGGCCCGGGAGACCCGCCTGGAGCGCATCACCCAGGAGATCGCACCCGTCGCCGCATCCGGCGGCTGCGCGGCCGTCTACTGCGCCACCGTGGCCGACGCCCAGGCCACCTACGACCACCTGCACACGGCCCTGAACTGGCCGGACGGCGGCCCCGGCAGCCAGCTGCTCCTGCTGCACGCCCGCCTGCCCGGCCACCAGGGCGAAGCCCTCACCCGCCGTATCCGCACCGCCCTGTCCCGCACCGGCGAGCGCCCCAAGCGCCTGGTGGTCGTCACCACCAGCCTGCTGGACATGAGCCTCGACATCGACGTCGACATCATGGTTAGCGACCTCGCCGCCCTGCACACCCTCCTGCAACGCCTGGGCCGGCTCTGGCGCTTCGACCACATCAAGCGGCCCGCCTGGATGCGCCATCAGGACCGCCCCCGCCTGAGCGTCCTTGAGCCCACCGACCACCGCGGCCACCTCCTGCTGCCGCCCGCATGGCGAGGTCTGGACTCCCCGTTCCTGCCGCGCGCCACCGCCCACTATCTCGAGCACCGGCCCGATGGCCCGCTCACTCTGCCCGACGACGTGCAGCACCTGGTGGAGAGCGTGCACGGCGATGCCGAGGAACTCGCCTGCGCCGATGCCGCCCTGCAGCGCAGCCACAGCCTCCATCAGGCCCGGCAGCGCACCGAGGAACACCACAGCGCCCTGCACACCGTCCCGGCCTGCCACGACACTCTTTCGCTGTCCGACCTGCACCGCCAGAACCTGCACGCCAGCCAGGCCGCCACCCGCCTGGGCGTCATGCCCCGCCGCCTCCTGCCCGTCTACCGCACTCCCAGCGGCCGCCTCACACTGGACGCCGCCGGCACCCAGCCGCTGCCCCGGGACCGGAAACCGACTACCGCGCAGACCCGCAGGATCCTCCAGCACACCCTGCCCGTGCCCGCCGCCTGGGTCGCCGAGCGCAGCCGGCGCAACCAGGTCCCCGACTCCTGGCGTACGCACACTCTCCTCGCCGACCTCCTCCTGCTGCCGCAGGATGCTGAAGACCCTGAACGTCGGGTGCGTTTCGGGCGCCACAGTCTTCGCCTCGACGCCATCTTGGGGCTGGTCCACACCGGGGCGTGAGCCGCCTTCGCCCGCATGCCTGCGGCTGCCGTCCCTTCCTGCCCCTTTAAAGTGCGCGGTGGCAGCTGATCGCAGAGCGCATCGGGCTGGTGCGACGGCCAGGAGAGCACTATCGCGCGGGTGGCCGCCCGGTGCGTCTCGCGAGTCCGGCACCCTTCCACCATTCCGACAGAGGTCCGGGCAGGCCCGAACACCTTGGAGACGGTGGCGCGCCGCACTTCTGTGCTCTCGCGACGGTCTGGGACCTCCGTTCGGGCGGCAGCAGAAAAGACGGATCGACGAGGGCGGAATCGCGTGTAAGACCGCTCCGTATCCAGGAAATAACACTAAGTCAAAAAAAGGAAACTGGTCGGTAATTGCGGGCTGAACGACGTGGTTCGGAAGGCTGCCAGGCTGTGGCTAATATGGAATTGCGAAGCCGGATGAACGTTCGAGTCCGGCATCTCGCGCCTGCTACGCTGCGTGCACCGCACCCTTGGTGTTCCCGTGTAGCGCTTGCTGCCCGCCAGCGTGGCTTGACCCAGCCCACGACCGCGCGGCCCGCCTCCATTCCTCGGTCCGCCGTGCGCATCCGCGGCGCCTCGACCCAGGCGGGTTCCTGATTCCGGCAGGCAACTCTTTCCAGAAATCCCCTCTTTCTTCACACCTGGCAATGGAGCCCGTGTGCCTGCCCCGCATTATGCGACCGACAAAGAACCCTGCATTCCCGTCCTGTTCCTGGACGGACGCCAGGAATACCTGGGATGGCGGGATGTGCTGCTGCATGCCCACCTCATCAAGGACTTGGCGCTGCCCATACCACCGGCGGCATCCGCTGCCCTGCGCCTGCTCGTGGCGATGGCCGCACGGGTGAGTGGCCTGGACGCGCAGGCCGATGGACGCATGACCGCACGGCAGTGGGCGCAACGCCGCCGTGACCTGCTGAAGAACCCCGAGGGGTTCGACCCGGGTGTTGTTCATGACTACTTCGACCGCCACATCTGGGACCTGTTCCACCCCGAGCGGCCGTTCCTGCAGGACCCGCGACTGGCCGCACAATGCCCGAAACGGGCTGGCGTCAACAAGCTGGTCTTCGGCCGCCCCGAAGGACACAACCTGGCCTGGCTCAGCCCCCACACCGACACCGCCCCCCACCCGGTGCCCAGCGACCAGGCCCTGTGGCACCTGCTCATCCACCACTACTACGGTGCAGCCGGGCAGTGCTCCGTGCGCACCGTCGGCGACCGCCGTCTCGGAAACGCCAAAGCCGGTCCGCTGCGCTCGACGCTCTCCTTCCACCCCCTGGGCCGCACCCTGTACGAAACCCTCCTGGCAGGCATGCCCAAACCGTCCCGGCTGTGGCCGGACGCCGAGGATCGCTGCCCGTGGGAAGAACCGCTGCCCCACCCGGACCCCGCCAATGGCCCCGACCCTGACGCCGCGCCACCACCGGTGTCCTCCCCGGGTCGACTGCTGACCGGCCGCTCCCGGCACGCCGTCCTCCTCATCCCCTCGCCCGACGGCCGGCAGGTGACCGACGCCTATGTGACCTGGGCCACCCAGAAGAAGCTTCCGGCCCTCGACCCGTACCTCATCCACCACTTCCATGCCGACCGGCCCGCCACTCAGCGTCACAAGCCGCGCCTCGCGGACGCTGACCGGGCCCTGTGGCGGGACCTGGACGCCCTGCTGCTGGCGGGCGATGAGGACGACCGCAAAGGAAGAGCAGGCCAAGGCCGCAAGAGCTACACCGTCCAGCGCCCCGACGCCTTCACCACGCTCAACGACCTGCCGGCCGACCTGCGTGCCGCCCTGCGGGTTCGGGTCTACGGCTTCGACCAGGACGACAAGACCGTCAACCGCACCTGGTACACGGCCCTGACCCCGCCGATCTGGCCCTGGATGCAGGAACACGACCCGGCCGCGGCCGAGCGCATCGCCGAATGCCGCAAGGCCGCCGAAGAGATCGGCGAGCACCTTGACGGCGCCTCCCAAAGGGCCTGGAAGCAGGTCACCTCTCCTTCCGGCGACAAGGCCGGGCGGCCGCCTAGGCGCCTGCCGCCCTGGACGCACAGCGCCCGCATCCTGTACTGGCCCCGCGCCGAGGCCACCTTCTGGAGTCTTCTCGACGACCACTCCCGTGCCGCACGTGCGGCATTCGCCGCCGACGCCATCCACTCCCTGCGCGCCGCCACACGACCGGCCATCGCCCAGCACTTCGGCGCCGCCGAGGCCGTCGCCCAGGCCGTGGCACAACTGCGCTGCCACGGCCACTGACTCCCGCAGTTTTA
The DNA here is from genome assembly GCF_040643755.1 of Streptomyces sp. NPDC047079. Taxonomy (NCBI): domain Bacteria; kingdom Bacillati; phylum Actinomycetota; class Actinomycetes; order Kitasatosporales; family Streptomycetaceae; genus Streptomyces; species Streptomyces sp. NPDC047079. The sequence continues at coordinate 82,175 of NZ_JBEYUZ010000020.1, read as the reverse complement.
CCCCCGTCTCGCAGCCGCCCTACCCCAAGGCTTTCGCACCGTGTCTCTCACCACCGCGCAACGCCGCGCCCACTATGACGACTTCGTCCAGGAGGTCATCACCCTGTGCGCGGTCAACAGCATCCGCGCCGACCTCAACTCAGGATTCGGACGCCCCATCGCCCAGTGCCCTCGGATGCCAGAGCACCTCACCCGGCACATCGCCGGCTTCGGAGCGCACCGCGCCCACTACACCGTGGCCGGCCTCATCGCCCAGAACCGTGACCTGCCCCACGAAGACGGCCCCTACCAGCCGGAGTTGGCCACCCCCGCCAAGGACGCCCCCGCCCGCTCCGCCCGCCCTGCCGGCATCGCACCCGCCGTTGATGATGCCGCACCACCCTCGCCCGGCTCCCTTGTCGCACCGGAGCCCGGCACCACCGCCCGGCCCTGGCGCAGCCGCCCCGATCTCGGCACCCACCTCGCCATCGCCGTGGCCCGGTACGGCTTCAAAGAAGCCACCATGACCAACCGCGTCAAAACCCTCACCAAACTCGACACAGAGCTGCTGCACCCCCGGCTGTGGTCGCTGACCAGCCACCTGAACAGCCGTGGCGCCGCCCGCCTCGACTTCGCCGTCCTCCTCGAGGACCTGGCCTGGTGGGACCACGACCAGGTGGAGACCGCCGCCCGCTGGCGCGAGAACTACTTCCTCACCCTGCACACCCTGTCCGCCAAGGAGCACTGACATGGCCGCCTACGCCCCCGCCCGCTACGCCGACTTCCACGCCCTGCACCCGCTGCCCGCCTCCGTGCTGAACCGGGGAGAAGACGACCTGCCCAAAACCCTTGAGCTGGGCGGCGCGGTACGCGCCATGGTGTCCTCGCAGGCCTGGAAACGGGCCATCCGCATGCGGCTGGAGGAGGACCTCGACGAGCACGCCGCCCGCACCCGCATGCTGCCCCTGCGTGTCGCCGACGCACTGCGTGAGGCCGGCTGGCCCACCGACCTGGCGGCCTTCGCCGGAGCGCAGATCGTACGCTCGGCCACCAGGGAGGGACTGAAGACCGAGGAAGACCGAGGCATCACCTCGGTCACCCTCTACCTGCCGCGCACTGTGCTCGATGACCTCACCGACCTGTGCGCCGAACACCGCCCGCAGCTGGAAGAGGCCCTCGCCAAGGAGAAGGCGGAAAGGGCAAAGGAGGCGGAGAAGGCCAAGGAGGCGCAAGCCCAGACCAAGGGCACCCGCAAGAACCAAAAGAAGGAGAAGCCGCAGGCCGTCTTGCCCACGCCCACCGTCGCCGCCCTCATCCGCAGGCGCACCGCCACCATCAATCTCTTCGGCCGCATGCTCGCCGAAGTACCCGATGCCCAGGTCGACGGCGCCGTGCAGATGGCGCACGCCTTCTCCGTCCACCAGAGCGGCCAGCAACCCGACTACTTCACCGCCGTGGAGGACTGGTCACTGCCCCACGAGGCGGGCAGCGCGCACCTGCAGACCAGCTTCTTCACCACCGGCCTGCTCTACCGCTACGCCACCGTCAACCTCACCGAACTGACCCGCAACCTGAACGGCGACCACGACCAGGCCCTGCACCTGCTGGAACTGTTCGCCGAGGCGTTCATCGACGTCATGCCCGGCGCGAAGAAAACGTCCACCGCCCCACACACCTACCCCTCCCTGGTGCACTACGCGGTACGCGACCGCCGCCCCGTCTCCTTCGCCGCCGCCTTCGAACAGCCCGTCAAAAAGGCCCCCGGCGGCGGCTACATCGCCCCCGCCATCCAGGCCCTGTCCCAGCACGCCGGCGCCCTGAACCGGCTGCTGGGCACCCGCCGCCTGATCGGCTCCGGCTACGCCACCGCGCACGACACACCCGTCGACCACCTCGGCACCCCGCACGCCAGCTTCGACGACCTGACCGACGCTCTCACCCAGACGGCCGCCCAGCCCGCCCCGGCCCGGGCAGCCGCATGAACGGCATCCTGCTACGCCTGGCCGCCCCGCTGATGTCCTTCGGAGAACACGCCGCCTTCCACTACCGCGACACCCTCCCCTTCCCCACCCGCTCCGCCCTCATCGGCCTGTTCGCCGCCGCCGACGGCCGCACGCGCGAAGAAGCCCTCACCCCCGACCCGGACACCGGTAAACCCCCATACACGGACCTGGAATTCACCGTCCGCATCGACCGCCCCGGCACCCGCCACACCGACTACCACACCGCCGGCGGCGGCCGCCCCCACAAACAAGGCCTGCGCACCAGCGCCGGCGACTACCGCGCCCAGAACAAATCCACCCTCATCAGCAGGCGCGTCTACCTCGCCGACGCCGTCTTCACCCTCGCCGTCCAAGGCCCCGACCCGCTCCTGGAACACCTCATCCAACGGCTCGAACAACCCGCCTTCGGCCCCTACCTGGGCCGACGCGCCTGCATCCCCGATGAACCCCTCGTCCTGCGCGGCCCCCACCCCGACCCCGTCGGCCAACTCCTCCGCCACGTTCCGCTCAGCCTGACCACCCCGCCGCGCCCCGAACAGGCCACCGTGCCCGTGGACTTCATCTGGGAACGACAGCCCGCCCACGTGCCCGCCGCCCCCTCCCACCGCGAAGTCGCCGACGTACCCGCCGACTTCACCCCCACCCGGCGCTTCCACCACACCCGCCACGTCTGGCGCACCACCGAATCCTTGCCCGCCACCCTGTACGCCCCACCACCCGCGCTCACCGCGCTGGCCGCCTACATCAACCAGGACACCCCCCTGTGACCAGCACACCCAAGACGCTCGCCGCCACGGCGACACTGACCCGGATCCGCCTCAACCGCCGCAGCAAAGAAGTCCGCCGCGACCTGACCGACACCGTCAGCCTGCACAAGTCCGTGATGCTCCTGGCCCCCGACGACCTCGGCGACCACCCCCGGCAAAAAGCCGGCCTGCTCTTCCGCCTGGAAGACGCCACCGACGACACCCCGCCCACCCTGCTCGTCCAGTCCCACCAGCCGCCCGACCTCACCCGCCTGCCCCACCACTACGGCACCGCCGAAACCCGACCCCTGCACCCCATGTTCCAGGCCCTTACCCCCGGCCGAGCGGTGCGCTACCGCATCACCGCCAACGCCAGCGCCGCCCGCCGCGTCCTGGACTACCACCACCCCGTCGACAACAAGCACGGCAGAAAAATCGTCGCCCTCTACGGCGACGACGCCCTCGACTGGTGGCAGCGCCGCGCCCACCATGCCGGCCTCACCCTGGCCACCACCGACATCACCCCCGCCCGCTTCCCCCGCACACGCCACCACGCCGCAAAGCCCGGCGAACAAGCCCACTCTCCCGGCCCCATGCACGCACTGACCCGCTTCGACGGCCTGGCCACCATCACCGACCCCGACCAACTCAGCCACGCCCTGCTCACCGGCATCGGCCGCGGCAAGCCCTACGGCGCCGGCCTACTCACCCTCGCCCCCGCCTGACCCACCCGCGCCCCGACGTGCGCCTCCCCAAGAAAGACCCCGACGCATGCCCGCAACACCACCACCCGACGGCCCCTACGACACAACCTCCCTGCGCGCCGCCGCCGTACGCCGCCTACTGCGCCTGCGTAATGCCGAACGCCTGACCCACTACGACGTGCGTACCGTCGCCGCCGCCTTCACCGTCCACTGGCGCACCGTGCGCCGCTGGATGGACAACGCCACCACTCACAACGGCACTTACACCCCCCAAGGCCGCCGCCACTTCACCCTCACCCCGGCCATGCACGAAGCCCTGACCCGATGGAACGGCAACGCCGCAGCCACCTACCGCGAACTCGTCGCCGACGGCATCTTTGGCAACCCGCCCCGTGTATCCCAGGCAACCTTTTACCGCGCCGTAGACCGGGAACTCACGCCCGGCCAGCGTGCCGCCCTCAGAGGAGGCGAAGCCGCCCGCCGCCGACACGACGTGCACGCCCTGCGCCCGCACGGCAACCGCAACGACGTCTGGGAGACCGACCACGTCGAAGCCAGCGTCTTCGTCAACATCGACGGCCGCCGCCGCAAACCCTGGATCACCTGGTTCATCGACCACACCACCGCCGTCATCTGCGGGCTGGCCATCACCCCCCACCAGCCCAGCCAGGACGCCATCCTGGCCGCCGCCCGCGACGCCATCCTCTGCACGGATCACCACCGGCCCTTCGGCGGCATCCCCCGCAAGATCCGCACCGACCGCGGCCGTGACTTCCTCGGCAAGTGCGTGGACGAGGCGTTCAAAAAGTTCGGCACCGAACTGATCGTCCTGCCGCCCTACAGCCCCCACCTCAAAGGCACCGTCGAAGCCGTCAACGGCGCCGCCAAACACATGCTGTTCAAAGGACTGCCCGGCTACGCCCACACCCCCAGAAGCCGCCGCGACCGCCGCGGCCAGCCCCTGTGGGACCTTAACGAACTCCTCGACTACGAAACCTTCATCACCGTCGTCCTGGACTGGGTGGACTGGTGGAACAACGACCACACCATCGCCCGCCTCCACCGGCGCACCCCCGCCCAGGCCTGGCACGCCGACCTCACCCCCATCGACACCCTCGACCCCGCCGACCTGCACACCTACACCCTCACCGACGCCGGCCCACCCCGGAAGATCACTAGCAAGGGGGTGCGCTGGAAGAGCGCCTACTACGTCGGCGACTGGATGCACGGCCACTCAAGCGCAGGCGAGATGGTCCGCCTGCGCCACGAACCCCACCACTACCACCGCGTCGAACTCTACGACGCCGACACCCTCACCTACCGCGGCCCCGCCTTCCGCAGCGACGAAATGAGCCCCCGCCAAGCCCGCGCACTGCACAACGCCCGCCGGCGCGAAGCCGACCGCTACGCTGCCAAAGCCCGCCGGGCACGCAAGAACGCCACACCCCGCTACGCCGCCACCAGCGTCGCCGCCGCGCCCGAGCCCCTGAACCGGTTCACCGCCAGCCAGGCAGCCGACCAGCTACGCCAGTTGCAGACACCGGAAGGTCACCTGCAGGCCGAGGCCCGACCCGACCTCCTCAACCGGCCCCAGCCCGACTCCGCCCGCTGGACCAGGCCCCGGCCCGACCCCAAGCCCCAGGACACCGAGTGACCCACCCGACGACCGCGCCCGAGAACCAGCCGACCGCCGGCCCCAACTACCACTACATGGGCCTGCCCGGCGCCCGCGCCATGCTGACCCAGGCCAGCGCAGAGACCTACGCCAACCTTGTCACCACCCTCAACGCCGACGCCGGCAAGGGCGCCATCATGTGCGTCCACGGCGGCGTCGGCCTGGGCAAGACCTTCGCCGTCAACAGCCACCTCGACGACCTCGCCCCCCACACCACCCTGCGCATCAAAGTCGGCTCCGCCAAAATCCAGGCTCTGCGCGCCGCCCTGTACAAAAAGCTCGACCTGCCCGGCGAGGCCCCCCTTAACAGCACCCGCTGCGAAACCATCCTCAAGGAAGCCCTGTCGGAAACCCCGCGCGTCCTGGTCGTCGACGAAGCGCAGTGGCTGGACACCCGGGCCTTCGAATTCATCCGCGAGCTCTGGGACGACGAGGACACCCGCCTCGCCGTCGTTCTGGTCGGCGCCGAAACCTGCTACCAGAAGATCAAGAACCGTCCGGCGCTGGACTCCCGCATCCTCGTCTGGCAGCGCTACAAGCCCCTGACCCCGGCCGAAGTCCTTACCGTCATTCCCGAATACCACCCTTTGTGGGCGGACGTACCCACCGACGAACTGCTGTGGATCGACGACGTCGCCTGCCACGGCAACTTCCGCCAGTGGGCCAAAATCACCTACCTGCTCCGGGAACAGCACGGCGGCCCCGGCTCGAAGGGAGCCGGTAGCACGGGGCCGACGAACCCGCCCACTCCGCACGGCGCGGCCGCACCGCTCCCTCCCTACAGCCGGGACCTCATGCGTGCCGTCCTCAGCCGTCTCGACCCCACCCAACGTCACACCGACTGAAGCGCTGCCCCGGCGTCTGGGCGCATCTAGCCCGCGGTGAGATCGCCGGAGAGGCTGATCTCGATGGGGCGTTTGAGTTTGCTGCCGTATTTCCAGTCCAGGACGCCGTCGTGCTGGAGGCGTCCGACGACGATGCCCGGGGCGATGCCGGCCCGGCGGGCGAAGGCTGTGATGTTGGTGAAGGGCATGGGGCGCTGGGCTAGTTGCTTGTAGGCGGCCGCGTGCTCGGGCGGGATGAGGGTTTCCCGGGCGAATGCGTCTGCTTCGTCCTCGCTGTGGTCTCCTTCGGGGGTCGTGTCGTCGTCGCGGTTTGTGTTGTCGATGAAGGTGAGGCGTTTGCCGTGCAGGAGGACATGGCCGAGCTCGTGGAAGACGGTGAACCAGAAGTGGTCGTCCTTCTTGAACCGGCCGCTGAGGGCGACTCCGACCTTTTCCCGGGTGAGCCATCGGGTGACGCCGGAGACGCGGCTGTTGGGGGGTGCGGCAACGAACACCACCGCGACGCCGGCCTGGGCGCACAGGCGCGGGATTTCGGTGCGCCAGACGGCGGGTTCCTCGACGGTCAGGGCGCGCAGCTGGGGGAGTAGCTCAAGCAGGGCCGCGCGATCGTAGGGTGCGCAGGGGATTTTGCGTGCTCTGAGTTCGGCCTGGCGCAGCCAGACGGCGGTGGCGTAGTCGTCGGGTGTGAGGACGGTGGACCGGCGGAAGGCTGTCCGGTAGCTGCCCCACACGTTCTCTGCGACCTCGGGGTCGGCGACACCGAAGAACGCCAGCAGGTGCTCAAGGTTGTCCACCGTGCGCTCTTTGGTCGGCAGGATGCCCCGCTTGACCAGCTCCTGCAGGGAGAAGCGGTCGAGCCAGTCGAGGTGGTGGCTGAGGGCTTCACGGCTCTGGGTGCGGCTGACGTGGGTGCGCCAGGCGGCCTCCATCTGGTTCCACAGCGAGGCCGGGATTCCGATGGCCCGCTCCAGCAGGAGGGCAGTCTCGGGTGTGAGGACGGCGCTGCCCTGGACGATCTGGTTGATGTGCTTGGTCGACAGCCCGGTGCGGCGGGCGAGGTCCGCCTGGGGGATGCCGAGGGCGTCGAGCTGTTCTTTCAGTGTGTCGCCCGGAGGCAGGACTTCATCCGGTGCGAACGGGTGGGGGGTGGAGGGCGGAGTCACGTGAGTGCCTCTCGGTCGGCGAGGCTGCGGGGCGGGTCTGGTGGCGGGGTCAGGGGCGATGGATCGCGGCGACGATCACAGCGCGTACGGCGTGCTCGTTCAGGGTGCCGTCGTTGAGGGTGTCGGGTGGGTCGTCGCGCGGGCGGACCACGAGATCGCCGTGATCGCCGAGTGACACCAGCAGAGTGAAGCAGTCCCCGTTGGCTGCGGGCCGCAGCCGCGCGGCCGCAACGTGCCGCAGGTCAGCCAGGTGGTGGGCGGCCGACATCTGGCCAAGACGCCGGAGCAGGGTGGTCGCCCCGTCGGGACCTAGACGGTCCCTGCGGGCAGGGCCGCTGTTGCAGACACGGGCGAGCTCGGCGTCCTCGAAGACGATCTCCACCAGCGACCTCAGAATCCTTTTCCGTGTACCTACTGCTTCCATGCTATCCTCCCGATCAAGGTCCACAAGATTTCATGCACCTACTGGGTAAATGAAACTGTGGCGTAGGGTGTGGCTTGTGTTATCGCCGGTCACCGCTGGAGATCTGGAGGACAGCCCATGGCAGGCAAGAGCAGCGCATCCAACGGCAAGCGGGGCCGCAGCGCCATCACGGGCCGGTTCGTGAAGCAGGCCACCGTGAAGCGGCACCCGAAGACGACGACCAATGAGAGCGCCGGCAAGGGCGGCAGCAAGAAGTAGGCGGCCAGCCCCTCGCGGCCGACCTCGCATTGTCAGTGGTGCGAGGCAGACTCAGCGGGCCAATGCAGTCACAACCAGGATCGGAGGGCCCGATGGCTCACCTCAAGCAGCAGTTCAAGGATGCGCTGAGCTCCATCGAGCCCGGCGATGACAAGACCAACGCGCCAGAGGCGCATCGCCTCGTCCGTGAAGCCCTCAAGGCTGACTCCAAGCTCGCCGAGTACGGCGTCAGCCCGATCCTGATCGGCTCCTACAAGCGCAACGTGTCGATCCGCAGGATCAAGGACGTCGACGTGTTCGTGCGCCTTCCCGATGTTCCGAGCGACGTCACGTCGACGGACATCCTCGACAGGTTCTTCAAGGTCCTGCACGCGGAGTTCGGCACCGACGCCGACGGGCACCGGCGCACCAAGCGTCAGGACCGGAGCCTGCAGGTCTCCTTCCCGGAGTACGACCTCTACGTCGACGCGGTGCCCGCCCGCCCCTACGGCGACGGAACCTGGGAGATCCCCCAGAAGGGCGACGAGAACGAGTGGGTGCGCACCAACCCCGACGGGCTGACGGACCTGTCGAGCACGATGAACGCGGACCACGACGAGTACTACGTACCGACCGTCAAACTGCTTCGCCAGACGCGTCGCGCCCTGCTCGGCACGAAGAAGCCCGGCGGATTCTTCATCGAAATGGCCGCCTACCAGGCGTTCGCATCAGGCGCAGTCTCGGGTAACGATCAGGCGGAGTACTACGTCTGCGCCCTCCGGGAGGTCAGCAAGATCATAGATAACTTCGTGACCTACGGCATCGCGGTGACCGACCCGACCCTGCTTGGACACACCATCCGCATCCGCGCCACCGACGACGAACTGGACACCGCGCGTACGCGGTTCACCGACGCCGCAGCGTCGGCAGAAGCTGCGCTCGACGAAGAGGACGCGGGCAAGGCCGCGCTGGCGTTCCGGAAACTGCTGGGAACGAACGGCGACGGAGACACGGTCTTCCCGATGCCCCCCGGCTTCAACGAGGACGGCAGCAAGAAGGCATCCGCGATCTCGCCCGGCGCCCGCGTCGTGCCCGCCGGCAAGAGGACCTTCGGGTGACCTCTGTCAGCTTCGACGAGTACGTCTCCTACACGCGGCAGCACTTCGAGGAAGGCCTGATCCGCGCCGGGTTCCGCGAGGTTGAAACAGGATGGGAAGGGCCGGTCCCGCACTCTGCGGGCACGACCCGCGTCGTGATCGACCTGCCGCCCCGCTTCCCGTTTCGGCCGCCGAGAGTGGCGCCGGTCGGTCACGACGCGGTGCCCTGGTCCTGGCACCGCGACCCGGACGGCGCTCTGTGCCTGGTCGCCGAAGACGATCACGACGAGTTGTGGTGGACGGAGGCACCGGTGTTCCTCGCACACGTCACAGCATGGTTCGAGCACGCGCACACCGGATGGACCGGCGATCGGCCCGACCTCGACCTCGACCGGTACTTCCATCAGTCCGCGGACCGGCGCCTCTACCTCTACGACGACCTCGGCCAGTACCTCAACCGCTCCGTCCGCTTCAGCCCGGCCAGCAACAACACGATGCGGATCCGGCACGGCACCCGTCCCCAAAAGGCCCTCAAGCACAGCAAGGACCGCTTCGGGTATGTAGCCGACCTCGGCGAGGTGGACGTGCCGCCGCGAACCTGGGCAGACATCTCCGCCCGGCTCGGCTCGAACACGGAGCTAGACCGCAGAATTCGCCAGCAGTCGGTCGCAGTTGTCGTGCTGATCTACCGACGCGGCACCCACGAGGGCGCGATCGTGCTGGACGTAGCGTCCACGAAGGAGGGCGGCACGGCCGTCACACGTCTGCGCTCGGGCGCAGACACCGAGGCAGCCCGGTCCGCTCGTGCAGGCGTCCTCGCCCCCGCACTGCGTGAATCCAGGGTCGCAGTCGTCGGCGTCGGCGCTTTGGGATCGTTCATCGCCGACATGCTGGTGCGCTCCGGTGTCCGTTACCTCACTCTCATCGACGACGATGTCGTCATGCCGGGAAACCTCGTCCGCCACCTCGTGGGCCCCGACACGGTCGGGCTGCCGAAAGTCGAAGCGGTCAAGCGACACCTCGTCAGGCAGGACGAGGTGCTGGCCAGCGGCATCGGCATCATCAATGGCGCGCTTACCTCGGGCGCCGACGCGGTTGACCATCTGCGGAACCACGACCTCGTCGTGAACGCCACCGCCGACTTCGCCACCACGGCGCTCCTGCACGTAAGCGCCCGGACAGTAGGCACACGGGTCCTGTCCGCGGCGCTTCAAAACGACGGCAGGACCTATCGCATCGACGTACTGCCACCGCTCGGCGATGCCGCACCGCTACCGCCTTCGACGACCAGAGCCGACACCGAGGCACCGCTACTGTTCGAAGCAGGCTGCGGAAGCCCTATCTCCCCAACGCCGCCCCACGCGGTGATCGAGGCAGCAGCGGCAACCGTCCGCCACGCCATCGGCCTCCTCGTGGAGCGTCCTCTCCATCCTGCTGGGGAGACGCGCCACCTCCATTCCGCATCACAAGGGAGCCACCAGTGACCCGGCTGGCACCACGGATCGAGCTGCGCCAGGAGGCATACGAGGCCATCGCGTCCGCGACCGCCCGGCAGCTGCCGCGGGAAACGGGTGGCATCCTCCTCGGCTACCGGGAAGACGCCAACCTCGCTGTCACTCATGCCCTCGTGGTCGACGGACAAGGAGCGTCCACTCACAGGTACGTGCGCGATGACGTCAGGGCGAACGCGCTCCTCGCAGAGTTCCTTGCAGAGCGAGCGGATGACGATCCAACTGGCTACGTCGGCGAGTGGCACAGCCATCCCGCACCATCCGGACCGAGCTCGATAGATGTTGCTGCGATGCAGGCAACAGCCCGGGAGCACGACGGTCCGATCGCACTCCTCGTTTACGCTCCCGGCGGGGCGGATCCCTTCTCCGGACTGATCGCGCGGCGCCAACGATGGGGACGTGTCACCAGCAGGGCAGCAACGGTCCTTCCGCCACCACAGAGATTCGAGGCGCTGGGGCCACTGCCCGAGGATGCGGTTCGGCGTGATGGCGCGGTGTTCATCTCCTACCGGCAGTCGGATGGCTCCCCGCAGGCCGATTCGATCGAGAACTTGCTCAGGGCCGCCGGTCTCGTCGTGTGGAGAGACCGTACCGACCTGCGCCCAGGCACGACGACCGATCGCCTCGAACAAGCCCTGACCACAGGACTTTCGGCAGCCGTGCTCGTCGTGACTCCGGAGATCGTCCACAGCGACATCGTCCGAGAACGTGAGCTGCCTAGGCTGCTTCAACTGGACGAGGACCCCGCCTTTAGCCTGTGCATCGCGAATAAGATCGCCAGAGCGGGAAGCAATACACAGTGCGACTACGAGGCACCGGACCGACTCCTGAGACTCGCTCCCTTTCGGACCCTCGCCGACAAGAAGCAAAGCAACATGCTGCAACCGTCCGGCGAGAGCGAGATCGTGCGGGACCTGCTGATGCACCGAGTCGAACAACGTAAGTCCGCCATCCGCAGCGAGAACCGCGCCTTCACGATTCGAGTACAGACCCGCCCCGCACCCTTCGCCATGGACGCGGGTGAGGACGACCTGCACATCCGCATCAGATCCGCCGGCGACGGACGTCTGCCCTCGCGCGAGGGACTCACACTCCTGCAGACCACGCTGCCCCTGATCAGCGACGCCGTGTACGCAGCCGATGCGAAAGCGGTACGCGTCTCCGGCGGAGCTCACCTGTCGGTAGCTCTGGCCTTGGGAGCCGCCCTGTCCGAGACCAAGATCGGCAATGTCGAGGTGGTCGATGCCCATGGCGCTCTGTGGACGTCCACGGAAGCTGGTGACGACCCGCTGACCAGCCAACTTCATACGCAACCAGTTGACCTCGAACAAGCGGATACGTGCGACAGCCACGACCGCATCGCGATCTTCGTCAGCCTGACTGCCGCTCCAGATCGGACCGCATTCGAGCAGCTCCTGCACGAGTCCAGCGACGGCTTCGCGGCGGCCGCCGTAGTCTCCGTCGTCCGCGAAGACCGACTCGACCCGCGCGAGGCCGCACGCCTCAGCGCGGCTGCCGCGCAACAGATCAAAGCGCTGGCCGCACGCAGTGGCCGTGCGGAGGTGCATCTCGCTTTCCACGGCCCGTACACGATGGCCCTACTCGTAGGGCGATACCTCAACACGCTGCGTACCGTCGTGTACGAGTGGGACGGCGCGACCCCTGGGAGGCCCCGCTACACGCCAGCTCTCGTGCTTGAGCCAGGTGTGACCGGCGGACCGATCACCCAGGTCCTGCTCGGCCAATAGGTGCGGCGATACACGCGCAGCGTGCTGGCCGGTCTCGCTCCGGCGTGCACAAAAGAGCCAGCGACCGAGCGCGGGAGCCCGCCAACCTCGGATGTCTCCATAACAACAGGGCCAGCAGAAGTCCTTACACAAGGTCGACTGAGGAGAGACCGGGGTCGGCCGGTCTGAACCGGTCCGGTACCCAGGCCGCGACGGCGGCAGCGGCGGGGTGCCGCCGGTGGCACGGAACGCCTTGCGCGGGCCGACGATGTGCTCCTGACCCAGGCGATAAGAGAGCAGAGCGTCGTCGAGGAGCAGGGGAAGCCGTGGGGGCTGCTCAGCAGCCGGTTGGCCGCGTTCGTTGAGAGCGGACCCCCACCCACGTGGGGACGAACCAGGTGGTGACGCCACCGATGGTCCGGCCGTGGAAGGACCCCTACTCACGTGGGGATGGCCCCTTGCTGACCTGCGGGGCCGACTTTATCGATAGAGAGTTTTACTCATGTGGTCCGGCCGGCCGTCAGCAGTGCCTTCTGCCGGAGGGCAAGGCGGAGCACGCGAATCGGGCTGAACAGGCGGGCCAGCCACCGGCAGTGGCGTTGCCGGACGAGTCGCACCTCTCGGGTGGCAGCTTGCCCAGACGGCTACGGACGCGGGCTGGTTAGTGGCTGTTGTCGGTGAGGGTTTCGCGCTGCACCAGCTCGTCGGCGGTGACTGCGAACCGGGCCTGCGGCGGTCCCGTTGTGACGGAGCAGGTGATGTCCCTATGCCGTGGCGGCTTCGGGCTGGGCCTGGCCGGTAGAAGCTGCCTCTTGCTCTGGTGCATCTGCGGCTGTGTAGAACACCGAGGAGCCCTGCTTGGTGCGGTGAACACGGCTCTTGGCCACCAGGTTTTCGAGGGTGGTGCGCACCACCTTCGTGTCGATGGCGCGCCCGGTGTGCGCTTGCCGGAGCGCCTCGGCGATCTCCACGGCGGAGCGCGGCTCACTCTGCTTGACCACATGCTGGTGGATGAGATCCACCAGCTTGGGCTGAGCTGATTTCGCGGCCGTCTTCTTGCCCTGGGGTTCTTGTACCGGTGCCTTCTTCGCCGGCCGGCGGGCGCCGGATGCGGGGGCGGGTTTCTTCCTGGGGGAGGGCACTACGGCGCTGTCGGTGCGGGCCGGTTCGGGAGCTGTGGTCGGGGCGCCGAGTGCCTGCTGCATGTTGACCAGCACAGTGTGGTCTCGCCGCAGAGTGGCCAACTGCTCCTGCAGTACAGCGAGTTCCTGGGTGACGCGTGCTTGCTCCTTGACGTTGCGGTCGAGGTCGTTGGCCACTTGGCTGATGTACTGGGAAGCCAACTCGGTTGTGGGAGCTGTGCTTTCGGGCATGTCCGTCTCCTCGGGGTGTGGCCGGATCGAAAGTCTGCGAACACACTGCGGCAGGTTCGGTATGGAACATCGCCCGCTGTGTGCCTCGGTGTAGCGATATTACGGGTGGGAAACCCTGATTTCTCTGTGCGGACGACACGTTCTGCTCTGGGGTGCATGAGGCTGGCAGGAGAGTGCCGTCAACAAATGGCTGGTCATGTGTGCTGCGGCTCGGTCCCGGCCGTCGTCTGGGACGTGATGAGTTCCCAGAGCACATCCTCGGTGTCCCGGTGTTGACGCCATGCCGTCAGCACCCGTAGCGCGACCAGCCGGTCGAGCAACTCGGCGATCTGCTGCCGAGAGTGGCCGCTGAGGCGGGTGAGCACGTCCATGTCGACGGTGCGTGGGGCTGGGCCGGTGATGTGTGCGGCGAGGATCAGAGCGATCAGCCGTAGCGCGGGCGGTGAAGTGGTGGGCAGGTGCAATGGCGCAGGCTGAAGCGCCCAATGGGCGGCGCGGCAGCGTGTCTGCCGGCCGGGGATCTGATCCAGGACGGTGGCGTCGAGCAGTTCTACCTCCACCCGTGTGGGCCTGAGGTCGGGGCACCTGAGCCAGGCTCCGTGGGCGAGTTCCTCCCAGACTTCCCTGCGTCCGCGCAGGCGCATGCCGCGCAGCAGGCCCGCGGGCAGGCGGGCGTGGCCGCGGGCGTCGGCGCGCAGCGTGCACTGGACGGCGAGGAGGCGGGCGGCGGGGGAGGTGAACTGAGGCAGTGCGGCGGCGAGGTAGGTGAGCGTCTCCCGCACGCGCAGGCGTTCCTCAGTCCCGAGTCGGTGTGGGCCACGTGCGGGTGCCGGCGGGGTGGGGGAGTGGGGGCTGCCGAGCTGGGTGTCGGGGACGATGGCGGTGTGGCTGGTCGCGGCCGCGCAGGCCGCGCAGGCGTCGGCGAGCCGCCAGGCGCGGCCGCCGAGGCCCTGGGTGAGGGCGAGCAGGACCGGTCCGGCGCAGCCGCGGTGGCGCGGATGCCAGCGGCAGCCCTGGGCCCGGCACTGGCAGGTGCGCAGGTGCCCGGGCAGCGCGTCGGCGCGTGCGTGGCAGGCCAGATGGGCCAGGGCGGCGGACCGTGCGGAGGCGGCCTCGCATGCGGGCGTGCGGGCGGTGCACTGGGCACAGACCAGGTTGGGCCCGCCTGCCCGCGGATGCAGTTCCACCGTCCAGATGCGCCGCACCGCGGCACCGCCGAGCCTCATCGGCCGACCGTCCTCCCGTCTGTCCGTGCCATAGGGCCGGAACGCCTGCGGTCAGGCGTTCCGGACGGACGCACGGTAGTGCAGATCCCTGCACCGCGACCGTCCTGAGTTTCCTCAGAAAAGAAAGTGCAGAGGTCTGCACTGACGGGGCAGAGGTCTGCACCGTCGGATGGTGGGGTGACGATCATCCCGCCCGACCCCAACCTCGCTGCGCTGCGCGTCGAACTCGTGCGGCTGCGGGGCGAGCGCGGATGGACCTACGACGAACTCGCCGAACGCAGCAACCTGGCCCGGCGCACCCTCATCGACCTCGAACACGGACGCAGCACCGGAAGCGTCGCCACCTGGCACGCGCTGGCCCACGCCTTCGACGTCCCCATCGAACGCTTCCTCACCGCGCTGTGTGAAGGCCATCCCGTCCCGGGCACGCCTCAGCCCTGACCCGGCCGCACCGCCAGCCGCTCACCGGACGCGGAAAGAATCACCCGCCCGGGCGGGACGGCACCGAACAACTGACCCACGTCTCGGGCGGGCGTTCCCATAGGTGGGGCTGATCGTGTGACATCACCGAAAGCCGCCACCGGCCCTCGGCGCGTCACCTGGCACGGTCACCGCCATGCGCCCCCGACTCCCTGTCCGCGGACCTCCACTGGGACGGCAGCCCCCGCCGCCGCGGCCTGCAGATCACCCCGACCAGCCCCAGCCGGCTCCTGCGCGCCGGGCAGAGCGGCCGCTGCCGCCACTGCGGCAACCGCATCGACTGGTACCCCCGCCACGACGACCGCCCCATCGCCCTGCACCCCGCGGAAGTCGCCGTCGTCGCCACCCCCGCGTCCTGCCGCTGGCACATCGGCGGCGGCGTCGCCCACCCCCACGACGACGGCAGCGCATGGTGCCGCATTCCCCACGCCGCCCTCTGCCCCCAACAGCCTCTCCGCTCCCACACCGGCCATACCCGGCTCACCGTGCTGCGGCGCGAACTTGCCGTGCACTCCCGCCGCCTCATCGACACCGGCGCCTTCACCCCCCAACCCCACACCCAGACCCCTACGGCCGTGCCGACCAGCGAGGCCGAACAACCCACCTGCCCCGTCGTCCGGATCCTCCTCGTCAGCTACCTCGGCCACAGCCCCCTCGACGACATCCGCTGCGTCGCCCAGACCCGCCAACGACGCCGCTGCACCAACCCCATCCTCGCCCCCGCCCACCCGGCAGGCCGCTGGAGACTCCTGCCCACCGGACCCCACCACGGCCAACTCGCCCTCCCCGACACCACGATGGCCGTCTATGACCTCAGCCACCTGCCCTACACCGACCAACTGCGCTGGCGCGCCCAGCACTGCCCCGCCCACGCCACCGGAACCGCCCCCGATCTCGCTCACGCCGACTGGCAGGTCTTCGACCCCCTCCTGCACGCGGCGCACATCCGCACCCGCCTGCCGCACACCCCAGCACGCCCGCTGAGAGATCGATGACGATGCACCATGCCCTGGAAATCCTGCTGACACGGCCTGCGACGGCGGCCGAGCTCCGTCGCGCCGCTCACGACTGGCCGCTCGCAGCCAACCACGACACCAGCCGCCTCATGGCCGTGGCAGACGGCAAAACCCCCGAACGAGCCGCACACCGCCTCCGCCAGCGGCTCACCGGCCGACTGCCCATCGACGTGATCACCACCCACTACCCGGACGCGTACGGACATGTCCTGCTCAACCTCTCCTTCCCGCCGGCTGCCTACACCGTTCTGGAACGGGACGCCCGTCACGCGGGCCAGAGCCCCGAACGCTTCGTACACGCAGCCATCCACCGCGCCCTCGCCGAGCACACCGCCCAGGAGGCCGACCGCCTCAACCGCGCCGTCCGTCAACTCCTCGCCCACACCAGCCCCGCACACCTGATCGCCGCCGTCGGCCACGCACTCACCCACCTCCCTGAAAGCCCCAGGTCATGAACCCCACAGACGAACAAACGGCGGCCGCCGACGCCTTCCACGCGGGCGACCACCTGGTCCTGCAGGCCGGCGCGGGCACCGGCAAGACCACCACCCTCGCCCTCCTCGCCCGCGCCACCACACGCCGCGGCCGCTACCTCGCCTACAACCGGGCCATCGCCCAGGACGCCCGCACCCGCTTCCCGCACACCGTCCAGTGCAAGACCGCCCACGCCCTCGCCTACGCGGCCGTCGGCCACCGCTACACCCGCCGCTTGAACGCACCCCGCCGCCCGGCCTGGCAGACCGGTCAGGCCCTCGGCATCACCCAACACCTGCGCATCGGCGACCGCGAGGTCTCCCAACGCGCTCTGTCCAACGCCACCCTGCGCACAGTCGCCCGCTTCTGCCACAGCGCCGACGAGACCATCACCCCTCACCACGTGCCCCACCTGCGTGGTCTCGAAGACCCCGACCTGCACGCCCAACTCGCCGCCCACATCGTGCCCTTCGCCCGCAAAGCCTGGGCCGACCTCCAGCACCCCGACGACGGCTGCGTTCGCTTCGACCACGACCACTACCTGAAAATCTGGGCCCTCACCCGCCCCCGCATCCAGGCCGACTTCCTGCTCCTGGACGAGGCCCAGGACACCAACCCCGTCGTCGAACAGATCTTCCTCAACCAACGCGACCACGCCCAACTGGTCGTGGTCGGCGACTCCGCCCAGGCCATCTACCAGTGGCGCGGCGCCAAAGACATCATGACCGGCTTCGACGGCACCCAACTCGCGCTGTCGCAGTCCTTTCGCTTCGGCCCCGCCCTCGCCGCCGAAGCCAACCGCTGGCTGCACATGGCCGACGCCCCGATTCGCCTGACCGGCACTCCCGCCGTGCCCACCGAACTCGGCCCCGTCACCCAGCCGGACGCCGTGCTGTGCCGCACCAACGTCGGCGCCATGGCCCACGTCATGACCCTCATGACCGCCGGATACCGGGTCGCCCTCGCTGGGGGAGGCGACAGCCTTCAGGCCCTGGCCCTCGCAGCCCGCGACCTGAAAGAAGGCCGCCACACCCACCACCCCGAACTGCTCCTCTTCCCCGGCTGGGGCGACCTCCAGGACTACGCCGCCCACGACCCGGCCGGCCGCGACCTGCAGCCCCTGGTCAACCTCATCGACACCCACGGCCCCGACGCCATCCTCACCGCCCTCGCCCACCTCGCACCCGAACAGCGCGCCCAGGTCACCGTCTCCACCGCCCACAAGGCGAAAGGACGCGAATGGCCCCGCGTGCTCATCGCAGACGACTTCGCCCGGCCCAGCGACAGCACGACAAACGAACAGGTAAACACCACGAGGCCGCCGGACTCCGTCGACGACGCCGAAGCGCGCCTGGCCTACGTAGCGGTCACCCGTACCCGTGAGCGGCTCGATCTGGGCGGCCTGTCCTGGATCTACGATCATCCCGATGGCACCCCCTCCGTCTGAGTGGTCATTCGGGCAATGTGCGCACGTGCTTGTCACGCGAGTCGGTACTTGAGAATTCCGGTCTGTCAGTGCCTGCTACGTCCCACTCGGCCGTCGGTGCTTACCGGGCCGAACGCGGCCGTCACGGCAGGCACCGTCGCGGTGTCAGGCCGCGTTGGCGGACGCCGGGCTCAGTGTGTGTGCGGTGCGGGTGATGAGGTCGGCGGCTTGGTCGATGTCGGTATCGGTGGTGGTGCGGCCGATGCTGAGCCGGAGGGTGGCGCGGGCCTGGCTGCGGGTGAGGCCGATCGCGGTGAGGACGTGGGAGGGTTCGCTGCTTCCGGTGTTGCAGGCGGAGCCGGTGGATGCGGCGATGCGGGGGAGTCGGTCAAGGAGGTCGGTGGCTTCGATGCCGGGGAGGGTGAGGCTGAGGTTCCCGGGCAGCCGCTGGTGCGGGTGGCCGTTGATGGTGGCGCCGGGGATCGCGGCCAGGAGGCGGTCCTGGAGCCGGTCACGCAGGGCTCGGATGCGGGTCGGGGGCGGGGTGGCGTCGGTGGTGATGAGGTGGGCGGCGGCGCCGAAGCCGACGATCGCGGGGACGTTGGGAGTGCCGGCCCGCAGGCCGCGTTCTTGTCCGCCGCCGGTCTGCTGCGCGGTGATGCGGAGGCCGCCGCGGATGTAGAGGGCGCCGATGCCTTTGGGGCCATGGAGTTTGTGGGCAGACAGGGACGCGAGGTCGACGCCGAGTTCGGCGACGTCGAGGAGTCCGCAGCCGGCGCTCTGGGCGGCGTCGGTGTGCAGGATGATGCCGTGCGGGGCGGTGATCTCCGCGATGGCCGCCAGCCGTTGCAGGGTGCCGATCTCGTTGTTGGCGTGCATCACGGAGACCAGCACGGTGTCCGGGGTGAGGGCGGCGGCGATGTCGGCGGGATGGACGCGGCCGTGCCGGTCGACGCCGACGCGGGTGAGGGTGTAGCCGTGGTGATCGACGAGCCGTTGGCAGGCGGCAAGGACGGCTTTGTGCTCGATCACAGTGGTGACGATGTGCCCGCTGTGCGGGCGGGTGGCCAGGGAGGCGCCGAGGATTGCGAGGTGGTTGGCCTCGGTGGCGCCGGAGGTGAAGATGATCTCCAGCTCGTTCTTGGCGCCGACCAGATCGGCGACCTGCTGGCGGGCGGTGCGGATCGCTCTCGCGGGGGTGCGTCCGTAGGCGTGAGGGCTGGAGGGGTTGCCGTACTCACTGGTGAAGAACGGCAGCATCGCCTTCAGAACACGCTCGTCGAGCGGGGTGGTGGCCTGGTGGTCGAGGTAGATCGGTGGGGTGTTCATGCGGCCCGCTCCTCGTGTCGGGCGGCGGCCGGTGCCGTCGCGGCGTATTTGCGTTCGCCGTCGACCAGGTCCCAGTAGACGGTGCGGGGTTCCTCGAAGACGGAGAACGCGGTGGCCAGGCAGTGCCAGTTCCGGTTCGGCTGGGACTGGGCGAGAAAGAAGGCGTCGTCGAACAGCCGGCCGGCGCGTTTGGCCAGGGCCTCGCGGGTCGGTTGCGGTCCGAACAGGTGCAGGTAGCCGCGTTGCCGTAGCCAGCTCTCGGCGTGCTCGGAGCCGCTCTCGCCGTCGAGGTGACCGCCGTCTGTGAGGGTCTGGGAGGCAAGCCTCTCAAGGCGGCGGGTGCGGCGGGCGTTCTCGCCGCCGGGGCACTGGTCCCCGGTGATCTTCCATTCGTGCCAGCGGGGCGGCTGGTAGCGGGCGAAGTCGACGTCGTCGAGGTGGGCGGTGACCTGCGGCGGGATGTGCCCGCGGGTCAGGTCCGCGACGTCGTAGCCGGGCCCGAGGGCCTCCAGGATCAGCGAACCGGGGCGGCCGGGGCCGGGCCGGTCCATGCGCACCAGGACGGTGAGCCGGTTGGTGAAGCGGTTGGTGGGCTCAGCGAGGATCACCGCCCGCCTATCGGCCAGCAGTTCGGTGGCCCGAGGCCCGATCTCCTTGATGGGGAAGGTGTTGCCGCCGCGGTAGTACTGCTTCTTCTCCACCCCGCCGTCCGAGCGGATCATCAGCGTCTCGGTGCCGGTGGCGGCTGCCAGAATCTGGGCGGCGGTGCGAACGGTGCTTGCGCTGTCGCCGGGCTGGATGAGGCAGGCGTTGAGCACAGGCAGTTTCAGCGAGCGCAGCAGGGCCATGGTCTGCCACTTCGGCCAGCGCCGGTCCTTGGCCGCCGCTTCCAGCGCGGCGGCGGTGAGCGCGTGTAACGGGCGGGGCAGGGATATCGCCATCGCGGCGTTCCCCCCTTCTCTTGGCTCAGGCGGCGTCCACAAGGCGCACGTCGGCGGTCAACTCGGCGAAGGTGCGCTCGCGGTGGGCGGTGAAGGGGTGATCCCGCCAGTCGTAGAAGTCGCCGATGCCCAGCTGGTCCGCGCAGACCCGGCGTACGAACTGCCGGGCGAAGCCGGCCGAGGGCCAGTAGTAGTGCTCGCCGGGCCGTGGGGACAGGTAGAGGTAGGAGCCGTCCGCGGCCTCCGGAAGGGCCGCCATGGAGGTGAGCCGCCGGCCGGGACCGCCGGTCTTCTCGTAGGCTGCGGTGATCGCATCCGGGTCGGAGACGGGGACTAGGTGCAGGTGGCAGTGACTGCAGCAGGATGCCCCCAACTCGCAGTCACGCGGCCCGTGTTCGGCGAGGATCACCGGCCCGTATCGGGCCTGGATCAGCGTGCGCATCTGCTCGGTCTCCTCGGCGACCCGGGCGAGCGCGGCGGGGGTGACGTCGGCGGCGGCGTCCAGGTGCTCAAGCGGCATGAACAGGCAGTAGCCCGGGGTGAGGGAGCCGATGGTCGGCAGCAGCACCCAGCCGCCGGCGGTCTCGGTGATGATCCGGGGCGTGTTCTCACGTGCCGTGAACTCGGCGCAGAACTGGCAGTCCATCACGATCACCTCTGACTCGGGTTGGCGGGGAACTCGTCGGCGTATCGGCTCTTCAGGTCGGACTCGCGACCGTAGAAGGGGTGGGATGCGACGTCGTCGGAGCAGGGGCTGTCCAGAGCGAAGACGAGCAGGCGCCCCAGCGGCATGCCGTGGTACAGGCGCAGGACGGCGGGGCCCGTGTTGACCAGCTCCAGCGTCAGATGCCCGTTCCAGCCGGGCAGAACAAACGGGCTGGTGACGTGGACGGCCAGACCGACACGGGCCAGGTGGCTCAGCCCGCCGATCATGCCCATCACACCAGCGCCGAGCCGCAGCGGCTGGTTGACCGCGCCCAGCAGCATCTCGCCGGGCATCATCTCGTAGTTCGTCCAGTCGGTGACCGGCTCACCGTAGAGGTCGTCGATGCTTGCCTGGTCAGCCAGGTCGATGACCTGCGTGCTGGACGCGGTCAGCGGTTGCAGCGGTGAGCCGAGCGTCAACAGCAGTCCGTCGCCGCGGAGTTGGCCGGACCACCCCAGAACGTCCTGTGTGATCAGCGAGGTGATCGACTCGGCTGAGAGCATGGTTCATCCCCCGGGGGTTTCAGGCAGTGCTGTGGTCATCGCCTTTCGAATCGAAGGCGGTTGCTGAAATGTTCCCCCGGCTAGTCCGCGATATCTATATGTCCGGTCGGACATTTAAAGGTTTTCTCGGGGTGAAATGCGGAGAAGTTCAGTTCTGCTGGCCGTGCGGACAGTGCAAGCTGGGCGAGGCCGCGTCAGGAGGAGGCGTCATGGTGCCGTCGTTATCGTCCGGACCGTTGAGGGTGCCGGGTCCGGAAGGCTGCCGTGCCGACCTGATCTCGTGCTCTCCAGACCTTCTGGATCTGACATGGGACCAGCTGCGCACCCTGATCACCGTGAGAGAGGCGGGGACCGCGCTGGCCGCGGCGAAGATGCTGGGACGCGAGCAGTCCAGCGTGCAGAAGCAACTCGACATCCTCAACCGCAACTTCCAGGCTCTGACTGGTGAGTTGCTCGTGGTCAAGCAGGGCCGGGGCAAGGACTTCCTGTTCACCCCGACCGGACTGGAGGTCGTCGAGCGGGCGCGGGCGACCTTCGCCGACTGGCTGCAGGGCATAGCTGATTCCCGCCGTCGACTCGGTTCGACGCTGACCGTGGGGACCACCGAATTCACCCTCGGCTTCCTGGGACGAGTATGGGAGCGGGTCGCCCCGACACTGCTGGAGCGGGAAGTCGAACTGAAGGTCGTACATGTGCGGACCCGCGATTTTTGGACACGCCTGGACTCCAACCAGGTCGACCTGCTGTGCGGCGGCCTCGCGGCCGACGCCGCCGTCGAGCAAGTCGCCCCTGAATACGACTTCCTGGAGTGGCATCGTGAGGGCCTGGCCCTCCTGACAAACCTGCCGGTCCGCGAGCTCGCGGCCAAGACCGTCGGTGTCGACCGGCTGCGGAGCCTGCCGCTGGTGATCCCCTCACGCGGGGTGATCACAGACTTCGTCGAGCGCTGGTACGGGCCCGACTTCCGCTCACAGCTGCAGATCGCCGCCGAGATCGACGACATCTACTACGGACTCGCCCTGCTGAGGTCCCGCATGACCTACGGGTGCATGCTGTGCGCCCGCTCCATCGGCCAGGCCGCCATCGACGGGCGACTGCCCACCAGCGAGGGCTTCCGGCTCATCGACTTCGCCGACGACTTCACCCCCATGCTCCAACTGGTCTCCGGCGTCTTCGCTCGCAAAGGGGAACGCGAGACGTACGACGCCTCTCACCCCCTGAACATCCTGTGGGACGCCTTCCGCGACGAGGCTGCCTCCAACAAACCCTTACCCCTGTAATCCCCGCTCTGGAGGACCTTCGTGCTGCTGGCCTCGGTCAACCTCAACAAGCGTCTCGGCGCCACCGGCGCCCGCTCAAACCTCGCCACCTGGCTGCGCGAGCACGGCGTGAAGATCCTGCTCGCGCAGGAACCGTTCAAGCCCGCCGACCGTACGCCGCCAGCCCTGGCGGGCTTCACGCTCGCCGGCGGGGACGGGCACCTGGCCGCCTGGGCCAACGAGAACCTTGCCCCACCGACCGTCTCCTCGCCCGCCCCATGGGTGCAGCGGGTCGAACTGGACTGGCTCATTGTCCTTCAGGTGCATCTCGACGCCTATGGCAGTGCCGCCCGGGCCGCCCAGCTGACCGAACTCACCGAAATGGTGACCGCCGAGAAGGGACGCCCGCTGCTCGCCTGCGGCGACTTCAACCTCGCCCCCCGCCCCGCGGACGGCACGTTCGGCGAGGAGACCAGCGACTTCACCACCCAGGCCGAACGCACGGCTCTGCACCAGCTGACGCAAGCAGCAGGCTTGGTCGACACCACCGCTGAGGAGGCGCCAGCCTTCACCTTCGAGCGGGTTTTCAACGGCAGGCACAGCCGCTTCCGCTGCGATCTCGCCCTGCTCAGCGACCATCTGACAGCGACGACCACCATCACCGTGGACGACTCGGTGCGAATCGGCCCGGCGGCCTTCACCGACCACTCCGCGCTACTGATCGACCTGCCGCTGACCCTGCAGGCGGCCGAGCCGGACGACGTGCTCTTCGCGCTGAGCGAGCTGACCGGCGACCGCCCGGCTGACGCCCCGGCAAGGCGGGAGTACCAGCCCCACAAGACGGCGATGAGCCGCCAGGCGCCCTCTCCAGCCTCCCGGGCGGTGACCAAACACCTGACCGGCCCGCTCGGCATCCGAACCATCCTGGACCACGGATGCGGCCGCGGCGCCGATGTCGCCCACTACCGTGCTACGGGCCTGGAGGCGGAGGGCTTCGACCCACACGACGACTTCGGCTGGCCCCGGCCCGAGCGGAGGGGGTTCGACCTGGTCACTTCGATGTTCGTCCTCAACGTACTGCCCGATCCCTGGCAACGCATTCAGGCACTGAAGGACGCGGCGTCCTTCGCCCGCCCCGGCGGGCACGTCGTGGTGGTGACCCGCTCACCCGAGGAAATCACCAAGGCCGCCGCGGACGGCGGCTGGAGCATCCATCACGACGGATTCTGGTCCAGCCAGTCCAAAGGGACCTTCCAACGCGGCATCAGCCCTGGCGAGATCATCGCCCTCGCCCGTCAGGCCGGGCTCCAGCTGGCCGAGGGCGCCCCAGCGCTGCCGCTGCCCGGGGTCTGCTATGCCGTCCTGACCAAGCCGACGGCGTAAGGCGCACCGGCGAACATTTTCAGCCGCCTGCGGCCTGGTGCACGAAGCCGCATACCAGTGAACGTACTCAGTCACGCACGACGCGGTGTGCCCAGTAACGGCCGAGGAGCCGCGCGGTCAGCGGTTGCCGGTCCAGACGATTCGGTTCGCGAAGCCTCCGCGCTCACTCGCCTTGGCCTCGCGGATCTTCTCCAGCTGCCCTGCGTCGACCCCGAGGACTGCGGCGAGCGCGTGCAGGACCTCCAGTACGTCCGCAAGTTCCTCTGGCGCGTTGGCATCGTCGGCCGCCAGGAATTCGGTGACCTCCTCGCCGAGCTTGTCCCGCAGGCGGTTGCGGTACTCATCCGGGCTCGCGACGTAGGTGACTGGCTCGGCTCCCTTTTCGCGGATGATCTGCGGAATCCGGTCCCGCACCAACTTGCCGTACCCGCTCTTACGGTTCACCGGTTGTTCTCCTGCACCCATCACCGCGAGGCGAGCCCCGATGGCCGCCCCTTCATGCCGAGGGAGCCTAGGCAAATCGCCTCACCACTCGCCATGTAAACCACCATTCCCACCCGTTCGGCTCCAGGATGGCTCAGAACCAGCGCCAGCCGCGCGGAAGCGGGCGGCGAGCCGTCGGAAGGGGCCGTAGCCGGCGCAGATCATGCAGGGGCCGATGGTGGTTGCTTTGTGCTGTTGGTTTCGTGGCTTCTCGTGTTGCTCTTGGACGGGTCGGGGGAGTCGTGATCCCGTACCGGACTGTGGACGTCGTTGATGAGGTTGATGGTGGTGACGCGGGGGCGTGAGCCGAGGCCGTTGAGCGCGATGACGGAGGCGGTTCCCCAGACGAGGGCGGTCAGGCCGGTGGCTGTGGGGTGGGTGGTGGCGGGGGTGCCGTCCCAGGTCATCCAGATGGTTGCTGCTCCCCACAGTGCCCAGGTGAGGCGGGCTGCGAAAGTGCGGGTGGCGGCGGAGAGCAGGCCGATGGCGATTCCGCCTGTCAGCCACAGCGTGTGGGCTGCTGACGCGGTGAGCGGCAGTCCGCGGGTGTGGGTGGCGAGGAAGCGGGTGACGGGCTGGTTGATGGTGGCCCACACCGAGCCCGCATGCTCGGCCAGGGGGCTGAAGAACCGTTCGAGAACCACACCGAGGGGAGCGAGCGCGAGGAACACCACCGGCATCACGCAGATCAACAGCCACCAGGGCGTGTGCGGACTCCAAGGCTGGCGCAGGAAAGCCTTGATTTCATCGGCGCGGGTGTCGATCCACCGGCCGTCCAGGATCTGCAGCCACCGCTGCCGCACTGGAAGCCGCCGCTGCTCGGAGGGCGGCTGCGTGGCGGGGATGGCCGGGGCTTTGAGGTCGGCGAGTACGTCGGCGAGTGCCGCGCGCAGCGTCCGGGCCAGATAGCGGTCGTAGCCGCACACCGTGACCAGCGCCATGACCGCGGTGCCCGGCAGGGTGAGGGACAGCCACCACAGGTGATCGTTGCGGGCGAGGGAAGTGGTGTAGCCGGCCCCGGCGGCCGCGAGTACTGCGGTCAGGCCGCGCAGCAGTCGGGGAGCGAGGTCACCGAGCAGGACCGGGAGCTGTCGCGGGAGCGGTTCCCGGCGGATGACGGAGCGTATCCAGGGCCAGGCCACGGCGATCCAGTGCCATGGGTCGATGGCCAGAACAACACCGAGCATCAGCACTGGAGCGGTCAGAAGGTGCCAGGTGGCAGGGGTGGCGACCTGCACGGCCGCGCTGCTCATGGCCAGCACGCAGCCCAGGGCCCGCCCCAGCACGAGCGTGGAGGCCTGCCAGCGCTCGCTGCGCCGTGTCACCTGGCTTGTGGCGGCAGTCGAAGCGGCCACTCCCAGGAAATCGGCTGCCTCTGCACGCAAGACGCGCCCCTCATCCAGCAGACGCCGGGCGGTACGCAGTGCTTCTGCCGGGTCGGAGAGCAGCGCCTGTGTATCCAGGTCCGGCCCCTCCTCCGGCTCCGAAGATCCAGAGGAGGAGCCGGTGCCGGGGTCGAGCAGCCGCAGCAGGGCAAGTTCTTCTTCGAGCTCCAGACAGCGGCGGCGGGCGGTCGCGGCCAGCGCTTCTGCCTGATCACGGGCCAGACGGGCCTCCACCAGATCCTTCTGCGTCTGCTCCAAATGATGCAGCACCTCGGCGAGTTGCTGCTGGGCCTGCTCGCTGTCGTCCTCATCCGATGCGGCAGCCAGCTGCTGCAGGCGGGCGTCGAGGCTGGTGTTGAGCGCAGTCAGCATCACCACCAGTTCCTGAGCGGTCGCCAACTCTCTGGCCAGCCGACGGCTTTGCTGGTCGGCCTCGGATAACCGGGAACGACCGTCGTGCAGGTAGCGGGCCACCACAGGGGGAGTGCCAGCCGGTTGCTGGCGCACGGCTACCTGGGCGGAGGGCGGATTGGCAGCGCGTTCCCACAGGCGGACCGCTTCCGCCTTCTTCTGCTCCACCTCGTGCGGCAACGCGGTCGCCTCCACAAGCTGCACCACGACCCGGCGGGACGGGACAGCGCCGCTGTAGTGGTTGCCGATACTGGAACGCGACCAGTTCAGCTCCGCCGCGAGATCGTTGTAGGTCTTGCCGGACCGCTCCCACAACTCGCGCAGAAACACCGTCAGCCGCCGTGCTTCAGGCGTCTCCGCCCGGATCGGTGCCGGTTTACGCCCCCGCTTCTTGCCGTCGGCCATCCCCGCCCCCACCTGCACCATGACGTTGTCCTGGACATTGCCAACAATGTCCAGAGCCGACCTGCACGAACCCTCAGCGGCCCGTGTGGACAATTCCCCGCCGCCGCAACCTCAAGACGAACCGCTCTTCCCCGGACCTCGTCTTGGAGCCCGCCCATGACCGCGCAAACCAACCAGCCCGCCCCCGCCTCCGTGCCGGCCCGCACCGCACCTGCCCGCTGGCCGCGCTCGCGCAGCGGGGACATCGCCCTTGATACCCGCACCGGCCTCCTGCTCGACCTCACCGTCTCCGCCGGCCCTGCCCAGCGTCTGCCCCGCGGGCGCGCCCAGGACCGCTACCGCTGCCTGGCCTGCGGCCTGCCCCTGGAGTACTGCGGCCCCCGCACCCGCCCCGACTACACCGCCCGCTTCCGCCACACCCGCCACGACCCGGACCGCTGCAACGCCAGCCCGGCCCGCCAAGCCAGCGTCCCCGCCGCCGTCCGCCACGCCCGCACCCTGGCCCGACACCTCCACACCGCCCAGACCGGCACGGACATCGAGCTGGCCGTCACCGCCATCGCAGACGGCGACTGCCCACCCGTGCTGGCCGTGCGGCTGCACGCCCCGCACGGCACCACCACCGTCCACCTCGCCTACACCAGCGAACTGTCCCCCCACCAAGCCGATCAACTGGCCCACGCGGCCCACGACACCACCACGCGTCACTGGCTGCTGTACGACCGCCTCACCCCCGCCCACACCCACGACCTCGGACACATAACCGTCCGCCTCCACCGGCAAAACCAGCGCCTGGAATGCCTCACCCCCACCGCCACCCAGCGCCGCCTGGCCGCCACACCCGTCGCCGTCGCCTGGCGCGCCCAGGGACTCCTGCTGATTCCCTTCGGCGGACACGCCGTTCTCCACCAGCCCCGCAGCGGAGAGAACTGGACAGGCCCAGCCGCCTCCCAACGGGACTGGAAGATCAGCCACCCCCAGCCGGCCACGGATGCAACCTGGTGGGGCCTGGTCCCCGTTCCGCTGCGGGCCCTGACCACCCCCACACTGCTGGCTGCCGCACCCAAGACCATGGCTGAGCTGGAACGCGTCCAACACGGCCGCGAAAGCTACCGACGCGCCCAGGCCCGCGCCCAGTTCAAGGAGGCACAGACCCAGCTGCCCCCTACGCCCGCCGCGGCCCCGACACGGCCAGTGGCGACGGCCGAGAAAGACACGGCAGCATCGCCGCAGCCGCAGCCGCAGCCGCAGCCGCAGCCGCAGCCGCAGCCGGAGCCGCAGCCGCAGCCGACGCCGTCCGCCTCGATCACGTTTGCGTGGCCGCGGCTGGCCCGGCTGCGCAAAGCCCTGCGGCGACTGTTCCGCCGGTCCTGAACCTCGTCGACGACCACGGGGCCTGCCCCAGGCCCCGCCTCGTACCTCCAGGCGGTGTGAAAGGCACTCCCGGAACAGGTCGGCCCGTGGAGCCACAATCACGGCCCCCGCGGTGCAGCGGGAGCAGGATGGTGGACGTGACGGTGACGCGAGGAGGAGCGGCGTATGGAAGTGGGGGAGCGGTGGGCGCACCGAACGGCACCGCACCACGGCCCGGTCGGAGAGGTCGAGGTGCTGAAGATCGGCGCACAGCGCCCGGTGCGCATCAAAGTGCGCTTCGTCGCGGAGGACGCTGAGGGCCGCGAGGAGTGGGTGCCGCCGGCCCGGCTGCGCGTCCTCTGGCAGAACAAGGATGCGTGGCTGGCCCGCGAGCAGCAGTGGAGCGAGCTGACGAAAGACAGCCCGGACGAGGAGGATCCCGCGTTCCGGGCGGTCATCATCTTGTTCGACGAGCACCTGTGGGACGGGCTGGTGACCTTCGGCGTCAACTACCGCGACCGGGGCCTGCTGTACGTCGAAGACGTGCCCGCCCTGGCCGCGCTCCTCGACGTCCCCGAACACTTCTTCCACACCGATCCGCGTGCCTTCACCGACACCGACGGCACGCTGACCGCACCCTGGCCCACAACCGTCGAGGTGGCACGCCTCCTGGCCCGCGCCCAGGCCGACCACCTCGTAGCCCTCCTGGACCAACACGAACGCCAGGCACAGCAAGAGGCGATCTACGGCCGTTACTACCGCGGCCGCGGCAAGAACCCCGGCACCTACATCAGCCCCGAGATCTGCGCCGAGGTCGACCACAGCTCCAAACCCGCCCGCGACCTGCTGCGCCAGTGGTGCGGCACCGATGCGGTGGAAAGCCACGAGGAGCTGAAGGCCCTGCGCGACGAAGTACTCCGCATCGGCAAACTCACGGAACAGGCCATCAGCTGCCTCCGCCAGGCCGGACAGACCAAAGCCGCCGACCGGCTCGAACGCGAACTCGGCATCCCCCTCGAGACGCTGCGCCAGGCCGAACGCGACGACTGACACCCCGACCGCCCGGGCACCAACGACAGGAAGATCCGTGGCCCGAACCAAGCTCAACGAGCGCCAACTCGACGCCCTGCGCCGCATCTGCCACGGCGAGACACCCATTACCTCCGACGACTCAGGCCTCGCCGCGACCGTCTACGCCCTGCGCAACCGGGGCCTGGTCACCACGACCCGCGCCGACGGCCGCTGGACCGCCGCCCCCACCGAAGCCGGCCTCCAGCACCTCGCTCCCACCGACGCCACGCTCACCCCACACCCGAGCACCTCTGCCCCGCCGACGACACCCGAGGCGGCCGAACTGATCACCAGACTCCAGCAAGCCGACGGCACCCTGCACATCGCCAACCCCACCCCGGACGAGCGCGCCCGCTGGCGCCGCGCCCTGCACGCCGCACGCGCAGACCACCTGGTCCCCGACGGCCACCACCTCCAGCACACCGGAAGAGACAAAGGCGACCTGGTCATCACCCTGCGCCCAGGGCCACCACCACGACGCGCCACACCCCCAGACGAGACCGTTCCCGTCCCCGACGACCTGCCCCCAGACCACCTGCACCCCGCAGCCGCCACAGCGCACATCCCCGCCTGCCCCGAGTGCCAACCCCGCGCCCGCCGTATCCTCCACGCCCTCTGCCATGCAGCAGAAGCCAAGAAGTACACGGTCAGCAACCCCGAGTCCGGCTCAGCAGCCAGCCTGGTGATCACCATCGGCGACAGTTCCTTCCCGCTCTCCTTCCACGAAGGCGCCTACGAGGTCCCCGACCCCAGCGGCGCGAAGTACGCCTGGCAACGCGTGACCGCACACACCACACGCCCCTCCCATCAACTCGACCTCAGCCTCCAGCACTCCTACGCCCATCGAGGCCGCCGCTCTCACTGGGGAGACCGGCAACGCTGGCGCCTGGAAGACAAACTCCCCGCCCTCCTGCGAGAAATCGCCCACCGCGCACAGACCGATTACGAACGACGGCAGGCCCAGCAGTGCAAAGAGGAAGAGACACGCCAACGCTGGCTGACCGCGATGCAGCAGGCTCGCACCGCCCTGGTGGAAGACCACCGGCTGAAGACCCTGCGTACGCAGGTGCAGGCCTGGCAGGAGGCCGCTGCCATTCGCGCTTACTGCGACGCACTGGAAGACCATCAGGACACCGATCCCGCGTCGGCCGAAGGAGTCACGGCCTGGACCGCTTGGGTCCGGGCCTATGCCGACCGCATCGACCCCGTACTCCAGAACCCGCGACTACCGGACCCTCCGACGATCACACCAGAGGATCTGCGCCCCTATCTGCGTGGCTGGAGCCCGTACGAGCCCAAGCGGAAATGAGCCGATGGGGTACCCGGGCGGCGTTCACTTGCTGAGCAAGACCTTCGCCACGCGATATCTGCGACATCTGCCCATCGTCCGGGTCTATGCAGTCAGGCTCCGGAGGACGCCGACGAAGAACGATGGGGAAAACGCGCGCTCATTCCTGCTGAGTGACGCGGCCCGGGATGGCGGTCACGGGATCAGGTTCCGGCGGTGAGGCGGCAGGCGGGGCAGGCTTTGGGGCTTCGGGGTCCGTAGCGGTGGATGGGGGTGGCACACAGCATGCAGGGTCCGATTTCCCAGGGCGGGCACTTCAGTTCTGCTGCGACGACGAGGCGCTCGCGCGGGGACAAGCGTAAAGCGATGGGTCTCGTGGGCTGCAGGAGGGCGTCGTCGGGGGCGTGGTCGAAGGTGTGCAGCCCGACAGCTGAGGTCCTTTCGCGTTGCGGGCGTGGACTGCTGGTGTGCGGGCCTTCTTCTCCGTAGTGGCAGGAGCTGTCGAGTTCCTGTTCGGTGTAGGTGACCGGCTCGTCGTCGGCCGGCCCGGACTCGGGCGGGACACTGGTCTCGCCGGTGATCTCGCGCCAGCGGCTGACATCGCGTGCCAGGGCCCACAGATAGGAGGCGCGCCGGGCATCGTGCGGGTCGCGGGAGCGCACCGGCAGATGTTCGCCGTCGGCACTGGTGACGACGAGTTCATCCAGCGGCGTGGCCCGTTCCTGGGGAATGCACAGCGCGGGCAGGAACCAGCCGCTGTGCCACATCCCGCAGACGTCACCTGTTGCGGGGCAGGGCCGTTCGCTGCTGGGAGTGCATTTCCAGATCTGCAGGTGCCGGACCCCGGCGCGGATCATGAGGGTGAGCGGGGAGGCGATGCGCTGCCAGGGCACGTCATCGACACGGGTCCAGGGAGCGCGGTCTATCAGTGCGGATGTGGCATCGGCGGTCACCCACAGGGGCGCGATGTTGCGCTCCCGGGCCTTGGCGGAGCGCCGGCGTACGGTGTTGGCGGTGATGGGGGAGTACTGGGCCTCCCATCCGACGCGGGCGCCTGCCCCGGTCACCAGCACGTCGGTGATGATGCGTCCGTCCTGGGACCGGGCCTCGGTCTCCACACCCAGTCCGTGCCGCTCTGCCGTGCGCGCGATCCGCTCCTTCATCGCCTTGTGCTTGTCGCTCTCCTGCGGTGTCGCCGTGTGGGTGAGCGGCAGATGCGCCGCGACCCACGTCACCTGCCCGTTGCTGCGCTGGCGGCGCACGAACATCCACGGCGACTTGCCGGCCAGAGCGCACTGGCACTCCTCGCCCTTGTAATCCTTCAGGCACTGGAGCAGGTCCCGAGGCCGCTGCCCGACGGGCTGGGTGATCTCTTCCAGCAGTCCGTCGTAGTCCGGGTTATTGAGGTCCTCGTACGTCAGGTTGATCTCTATGTCGTACCTGGTGTGAAACACCCCGTTGGCCATGAAACTGACGGTAAGTCACAGTGTGGTGTGTTGGAAGAGCGCTGCATAGAAGCGAGGTGGTCAGCGTCGCGTTCTCCTCGGTCTCCCGTCGTCGGACCTGGCCGGGCAAGCCGATGGCCCTGTGGCAAGCTTCTCCCTCGAGCAGGGGCTTGCTCAGGTCGTTGGTGCTGGGCTGGACCCCGGGGGTCGAAGAACCGTGCCGGGGGCTCAGGAGGAGCGGGTGGTGCACGGTTTCAGGGTGGTACGGCGCGACGTGTACCTGTCCGCCGTTGGGGAGAAGTGGTTCGTGGCAGGTGTTTGGCCTGGCCCGCGCGAATGGTGGATCAACTTCCCGGTGGCAGTGATCGTCGCTACGGTGACACAGAAAGTTTGAGTTCCCGGTGCTGGGAGTTCTCGGCACCGGCTTCTGGGGGGACGTTATGGGCAGACGTCGTGGTTTCTTCGCGGAGCTGAACTACCAGGCGCAGCAGGCGGAGAAACGTCGACGACAGCAGGAGGCTGCCGCGCATCGTGCTCATGTTGCAGCGCTGCGCGAAGCCGAACGGGCCATGAAGGCACATCAGCGTGCGCAGGCGGCGGCGGTGAGAGCGTCGGCCGTGGAGAAGAAGGCTGCGGAGCGTGAGGCTGCGCGGCTCCTGGTGGAGTCCCGGCTGGCCGAGGTCGAGTCCAAGAATGCGGATCTGGCCAGCGATCTTGCCGACATCGACGGGCTGCTCGCCTGGACTCTGGATGTGGACGACTATGTCGATCTCGAAGCGCTGAAGATCTCGCAGGTCGAGCATCCTCCGTTCGAGCCGGGTCGCCTGGCTGTTCCTGCGGCTGTGGTTGCGGAGCCGGAGTATGGTCCTGAGCCGGTGTATCAGGAGCCGGCTGCACCCACGGGACTCTCCGCTGTGCTCGGCGGGAAGAAGCGGCACCAGCATGCTGTCGAGAGGGCCAGGGCCGCCTTCGAGGAGGCGCATGGCGACTGGGAGCGTGCCAGGGACGCTCTCCACCAACGCCACGCCGAGGCTGTGGCTCGGCGGGAGAAGAAGGAAGCCAAGCGTGTGGCCCAGCTGGCTGCCGCCGAGGAGAAGCACAGGCAGGAATGCGAAAAGCGCGAGGCAGAGGCGTCGGCTCACAACGCCGAGCTCTCCAAGCTCATCAACGATCTTGCCTTCGATGTGGAGTCAGCGATCCAGGAGTACGTCGGCATCGTCCTGTCCAACTCGGTCTACCCCGAGGTCTTCCCGGTCGAGCACGACCATGCGTTCCGTCTCGAGTCGCGGGAACTCACGCTCACGGTCAGCGTTCCAGAGCCCTCAACGGTGCCCTCCGTCAAGGCGTACCGGTACGTGAAGTCGAAAGACGAGATAACCTCAAGCAGGTTGCCGGTCCGTGAGCAGAAAGAGCGGTACGCGAACGCGGTCTGGCAGGTCGCTGTCCGCAGTCTCCACGAGGTTTTCGAGGCTGACCGTGCCGGAAAGATCCACTCGATCGCGCTGACGGTCGGCGTCGACACCATCGACCCGGCCACGGGACGCCCGGCCACCGTTCCTCTTGCTGTCGTTGCCGCGGAACGTGAGACGTTCAACGGGTTCGACCTGGCCAGAGTTGTCCCGCAGGCCACGTTGGAGCACCTGGGTGCCGCGCTGTCGAAGTCGCCTTTCGATCTGGTAGCGGCAGACACCAGCCGCGGCATCCGGGTTCGAGGGCAGTGACGATGCGATTCAACCCACCGCCAGGGTGGCCCACGCCGCCCGAGGGCTGGACACCTCCACAGGGATGGAAACCCGACCCGGCCTGGCCGGCCCCACCGCCCGGCTGGCAGCTCTTCGTCACCGACGACGCGTCCGCATCGGACAACAGCATCGATGTGTGCACCACCACGCCGGCCGCCGAGGATCCTGCCGGCCCAACGCCGGGAACACTTCAGTTCAGGCAGGATCAGACATCTGCCGCTCCTCCGACTGCGCAGCCGGTGAACGGAGTTGACCCTGCGCCGTTGCTGGCCCGTATCGCCGCTCTCGAAGCCGAGCTCGCCACCGCGCACAGCGGCGCCCAGGTGATCGATCTCAGCGACCAGCGTGCACTACAGGACGTCGGCATCTATCGCTACCACCACCCTCTGGAGAACGCTGCAGCCTACAAGGAGCGTCTCCATAGCCTCGAAGGCCAGATCGACGAGATCATCAAGAGCGGCCGCGCGATCCTCGCTGCCGACATGTTCACCTTCGACGGGTCCCTGGCCCGAGGGCGAAAGCTCGTCGGTGACCTGTCCAAACTGATGCTGCGGGCCTACAACGCGGAGGCCGACAACTGCGTGCGCTCGCTGCGATCGGGGAACGTGCGCGCCGCGCGCAAGCGTCTGGAGTCGGCGGTCACCGCGATCGAGAAGCTGGGGGTGATCATGGAGATGCGGATCAACCCCGAGTATCACGCTCTGCGCATCACTGAGCTCGAACTCACCGCAGACTTTCAGATGAAGGCACAAGAAGAGCGCGAACGCGCTCGCCAGGAACGCCAGCTCCTTCGCGAACAGCGCCGGGCTGAGCAGGAGCTGGCCGCCGAGAAAGAGCGACTCGAGAAGGAGCGAGCGCACTACATCAGCGTCCTGGACTCCCTGAGGGCCAAAGGCGACGACACTGCTGTCGCTGAGCTCTCGCTCCGCCTCGCTGACATCGAAAAAGCCATCGCAGCCAACGACTACCGCATTGCGAACATCCGCGCCGGCTACGTATACGTCATCTCCAACCTAGGCGCTTTCGGCCCGAACATCGTCAAGATCGGCATGACCCGCCGCCTCGAGCCGATGGACCGCGTCCGGGAACTCGGAGACGCTTCAGTGCCGTTCCGGTACGACGTCCACGCGATGTTCTTCTCTGAGGACGCCGTGACGCTGGAGTCCGAACTCCACAAGGCGTTCGCCGCGCGCCGCGTCAACTTCGTCAACGAACGACGCGAGTTCTTCTTCGCCACACCATCCGAGGTGCGAGCACTCTTGGCAGACAAGGTAGGTGGCCTGCTCGAATTCACGGAGGAACCCGCGGCTCCCGAGTACTTCCAGAGCCGTAGCCGCTGGCCGCAGCGGAGCTGAGTGCGATCGAAGGGTCAGGGACAGAGCCGGCGACATTGGTGTCCTTCGACCTCGGTGCAGGCACACTCCCATCCGCTGCCCTGGTGCAGTTCGGTGATGCTGTGCGCTACCACGGAGGTGGCTCCCCCCCAGCACGGTACCGTGCAACGTCGGCGGGACAGAGAAGGACACGCCTGTCGCCGGTTGGGCCTGCGCCTGTTGCCGGTTGGGCACCCGGCAGGCGCACCCTCTACGGGAATGCAGGACCGCCGGCCCGTGTTACGGGAGTGTGGTTGTGGAGGGGACAGTGTCCCCGGGCCTCACCTATTGCCCATGAGGACGATCGTTCGGCTGAAGCCTCATGGAGCCTTTCGCCGCGTAGGCGACCGCCCCTTCACAACCATGAGCACGTCCTACGGCCCCGGCTCCTCTGCCTGGGCCGCGCGTGCGTCTACGGACCGGAACCTCGTCTCCGTTGACGGCTTCCGCAGCAGCGGCTGCCAGCCCACGACGCTCAATACACCCCAAAGCGCCGGCGTGAAGTTGGTGTCCGGACGGGTGCCGGGTAGCTCATAGTGGACTGCTCTACGACATCGACCCCTTTAGAAACGGATGCCCGTGACGACTGCTGCCAGCGAGCCTTCCACCGAGCGTGTTCCCGGCCGGGTCTGGACGGTCCGTCTGACCGGGCATGCCGACCGGACCGCTACCGTCAGCTGCACTACCGCGGCGTGCCGGATGCCGCCCCGTTCCAAGGACCTGGCCGGGCTGCGGGCGTTCGCCGCGCAGCACGCTGCCGCGCACGCGCGGGTGGCCACCGTCCACGCCAACGCCTGGTGCCACTGCGGCTCCACGCAGTGTGCCGCCCACCCGGACACGCCCGCCCACTGCGCGGGCGGTGTGGCGCTGGTCCTGCAGCACGATCCCGTTGTCGGCCGTGTCTGGACACTCCAGGAGGTCTGTGCGGCGTGCGCCCCGCTGATCCCGAACGCCCGCATCCTGGCCCGCGTCGCCCAACCTTCCGGCGCGAGCTGGCGCCGGGACGGGCAGGTGCCGGCGGCCCAGCTGCCGATGCCCGCACGCCCGGGCATTCCTGGCGGCTTCTCCTCACCCACCGTTCAGCCGGCCGAAGGCCCCGTCCGGCAGTCCCGCCGGAGGCCGAAGCCCTGGAGTGAAACGCTGCGCAGGGTGCCCGCGAGCGGGTGAGCGCGCAGCACAACGCACCGGCCAAGCCGCCCTGATGGCCCGGAGGACCGCCTGCGGTGCGACGGCCGGAGCTGGTCTGCCCGCCCGTGCACCGGCACCACCCGCCCCTCTGCTCCCTCTCCCTTCTGGTGGTCGACGCGTTCACCCGCGGATGGACTTACCGGGTCTCCTGCAGTCATCCCCGGCGTTCACGCCGGGGATGACTGCATCTCGAGGCAGCTCAGGGCCTAGTTCCACATCAGGTGGGGGCTGGTGCGGTCGTCGTCGGTGAGGGTGCGCTCGCCGATATGGCGGGTGGCGCCCCCGGTGAAGTAGCCGCGGTGCGCCGCCCACAGATCGGCGTAGAAGTGCCGGAAAACAAAGTCGGCGAACCGTCCCACGTGCATCGGCGCGGCGCAGGCGATCCGGCAGTGCGCCGAGTTGATCGTCAGGTGCGAGGCCGGGTGCCCTGGGGCGGCGGAGGCGGGGTCGTAGTCGAAGCGTACGGCCGAGTGCAGCACCATGCTGGTGGGGTTATCTGCCACGTAGATGTCGACGACGTCCAGCAGGGGGTCGACGCGGACCATGTCTTCGTCCATGCGGTAGGGCGCGGGTATGTAGGCGAGTCGGTGGCCGGTGATCTCCCCTCCTTCCACGTCGTAGGTGAGCTGCAGGAGCGCTCCGTCGAAGAGGGAGGCGGAAAAGGCGCCGGCTTCCACCCACCGGCGGTAGTCCTCCAGACCGGGATCCCCGCGGTGGGTGAGGAAGGGCATGCTGGGATTGAGTGAGTGCCACGAGACTCTGGTGCCGTCGATGGACACCGGGTTGATGTACACGGCGATGTCTGCGTTGAGCAGGTAGTCGAGGAGGTTGTTGATGTCGTCGCGGACGGCTCTAGGCGTCGTCACCCGGCAGCTCTTCCCTCAGCTTGGTCATCAGACGTGTGCGCAAGGCAGGGGGGATGTCACCGAGGTCGATCTCTTCTGCTTCGTAGGCTTCCATGAACATCTGCAGGCCTTCGGTGGCCCGTTTCACCGACGCTCGGCCGTGTGCAGACTGGCTCCGGTTCACCTGCCGCATCCGGTCCAGCTCCGCGCGGCTGGGAATGGTGAATTCCAGCTGGAAGTTCTTCTCCCGGACGGTGTCGACCTCGCGTGAGATCACGCCCATGGCGTCGCCGTAGCCCACGATCCGCACCCAGGCCCGGCTGCGTGTGATGGCAGTGAAGAGCGTGTTGCGACGGGTGACGGCGTTGTAGTCGTGGGCCGCGTATTGGGCGTCGACGACGTAGACCATCGGCGCCTCGTTGCCCTTGGCGCGGAAAATGTGCGCCAGGGCGACGGAGTCCCTCACGAAGACCGTGTCCGCGCTGGTATTGACGCCCACCAAGTGGGAGGAGATGTCATGTTCGCGCAACGTCCGCATGAGCCGCGGGGCGCGGGACTTCGCGCGGTAGACGTCGGGCAGGACGATCAGGATGTCGTCGTGCTCCAACTCGTCTTCGGTGAGGTTCTTTTTAATCTGCCGGGCCACCCAGATGTCCTGTGCTTCCTGGCTGTCGAAGGCCTGCATGACGACGGCGTCGTCCACCCTTAGCTGCTCACGGAAGTAGGCAGGGGCACTGTCGTGCTTGCGCCGCAGGGCGACCCGCTCGCCGAGCGCCAGCTCACCGCGCACGGTCTCGTAGCCGATGTCGGCCCACAGCTCCGGTTCACCGAAGTGCTGCAGCAGACCGCCTTCGCGGTAGGCACCGATTCCCAGGGCATGCGCGGTGGCCAGAGCCCAGGGAGTGTTGCGGTAGCAGACGGGCAGGACGATGTCTTTTCTCGGCTCGTTATCCCGGTTGACGATGCTGACCAGGCTCTCCATTTCCGGGCCGGTGCCAAAGAGCTCGTCCGTGCTGGGCATCGCCGACTCCGACAGCTTCTGCAGCTCGTCATAGCCCCACACGATCCGCTTGGGATCCTTGGTGAAGTGATAGACCAGTTGGAAGAACTCTGGCGGCAGATCCTGCGCCTCGTCGATGAGAACGACATCGAAGATGGGGTCCGGACGCGTCTCCCGGACGATCGTCAGCAGTTCGCGGCAGATTCCCTGGAACGCATCGTCCATTCCGTAGGTGGCACGGGCATAGTTCCAGTCCCGCGCCGTGGTCCCGGCCGCGCGGGCCATTTCGCTGTAGAGGCCGGCACGTGAGGCGGAGCCCCACGAGTGCATGATCTGCAAATACTCCTCGTCCGGGCGGTCGTTGCTGAATTCGAAAGCGAACCGGGTGACGAGATTGCCGATCTGCTCGTGCAGTGCCCGGGAGTAGTAGGTGAACGCAATACGCCAGTCGGGGTGTTGGGTGTGCAGGTAGGCAGCCTTCAGCGCCAGCACCACCGTCTTGCCGGACCCGGCCAGACCGCGGATTCGTTGCGGTCCCTCCGGAGTCTCGATGGCGGCCCTTTTCTGCCACTGGTCCAGGTTGGCTATCCCCGCCTCAATGATCTTCAAGACAGCGCCGCGGGAAGCGCCGTCCTGGACCGAGGCGCGTTTCTTGACCGGCTTCATGGTGGTCACACGTTGCAGCGCCGCTTGGACTGCCCGCTCAAGAGACTCATCCAGACCGGGCAACTGGCCGATGTCTGCCGCGACGTCCTGCAGATCGCTGTAGATGCTGCCCTCGGCGTCAGACTCCGGGGCCTCCACACGGTCGGGAAACACGGTCACCGTGGTGATGTCCACTGCGAGTGAACGGCGCTTGCGCAGCGTGCTGTGCTTGCTGAGGGTGCTGTCCAGCACGTCGTAGAGCCGGTCCTGACGAGCTTGCGCCTCTTCCCAGTCCTCCGGGCTTTGCGGGATCGAGTTGGGCAACAAGAACGCGATCAAGCCGTGCGCCTGGCTGACCATCAAGGCATCCACTTCAATGGTCTCATCAGCCGTCGCCAACACCGGATAACCGAGATACAGAGTTCCCTCGTCGGTCACCTCCCGCAGCTGCTCCGCCAGCAACGAGGCGCGGATCCGATCACGGCTCTCGCCGTACACCACCTGCAGGGCCATTCGCGACGCAACTTTCTTCGGCTCGACGGGCTGTGGGGCCACTTCCCGTTGGACTTCCGCAGCGCGCTACGGACGCTCCATCCTAGTGAGAGCAATGATCTCGGCAGGCCGTGCCGGCCGCGCCCTCTACAGCCCGACCGTCAGCCGTTCGGTGGGCCTATCCCGAGAAGTCGAGCGGGAGAGTTTCCTGGAAAGCGCCGTCCTTGCCTCCGCTGGCTTCGGCGATGATGTGCTGCTGCTCGTCGTCGTCCTTCGGCGCGGACCTGCGGTACTGCGGGTGATCCAGGTCCATCTGAAGCGCGGCGTGCAGGGGCGCCGGGTAGCGGGTGCGGTCGCACCAGCTGAGCGCCTGATGGCAGAGGCGGGCCACGGCGACGGCGATTGCCTCCCGGTCGTAGCCGCGCTGCGTGTACAACGGAGTGATCTCCCGCGTGGTCATGGCGTACCAGGGGGAGTTCATCTCGTTCTCCTCGAAATCGCCGTCTCCCGTCGCCCTGGCAGGGTCGGCACGCCAGCGGGTCTTCTGCGCCCCGTACCGCTTGCGGCCGTAGTTGCGGGGCTCGGTGAACAGGAACCAGGGATGGCCCTCCGGCTTGTTCTTGGGGTAGTAGAGGTCCTTGGAGGTCTTGATCTCCTTTTCGCTGCCGTCCTTCAGTGTCTGGGTGACGTAGGCCAGGCGCGGCATCTCGGCCTGGAAGCAGTTCATCCGGATGATACTGACCGGCTGCGTTCCCAGGCCCTGGGCGGGAAGCCAGAGCCTGTCGTCGGACGGGTCCTCGGCTGCGCCCTGCTTGTTGTTGTGCAGGCCGGGCCACGCGCGGCGGCAGGCGTGGCCGTCGACGATCAGGGCGTAGGGAAGCCCCATGAGCTTGTCAGGCAGCTTGCGCAGGGCCTCGCGGACGTCCTGGCCGGCCTGTGCCCAGCGGGCAGTGTCGTCGTCGCCGTCCTCCTTGTGGAGGGGGTAGTTGAGGGAGTGGAAGAGGTTCTGCGCTTCGGCGTAGTCGCGCCAGCGCCGCTCCGGATCCAGGTTGGTCCAGGCGATGTGCCGCCAGTCGCCGCCGGGGGTACGGGGCGGGACCAGGCAGGCGGCGGTGATGATGCGCTTGGGCTGGCCGCGCAGGGCCCAGTCGGACTTCTGCTTGCGGATGTGGATGCCGCAGAAGGCCATGCGCGGGATCGGGTAGGGGTCGCCGGGGTTGTAGAGGGCCTGCTCGAAGCGCTGGTCGACGACTCCGAGGGAGCGGTGCAGGTCGAGCAGGCCCATGAAGACGGGGTGGTCGTCCCACGGGATGAGCGGGGCGGTGACGGTCTTCATCTCGTAGGCCGGCTCGCCCTCGGCCCGCTGGTCCTTCCGCTTGTACTTGCGGCTGGCGCCGACCACGTACTGAGAGGGGATGCGGGCATCGGACAGGGCCCGCCGGGTCTGGTGCTTGGCGTCAGCGGTGGCGAGCTCCCGGGCGATCGTGGAGGCGTTCTTGTAGGTGCGCGCGTCGTCGGAGTCGGCGCCGGGCAGTTCGGTCTCGCACCAGGCGGCGAGCAGCCAGCCCTCCCGGGCCGCCGAGGCGCGCAGCCTGTCCAGTTCGCGGGCGCGGTTGACGTCGCTGCCGTGCCGCAGGAATTCCTCCGCCTCGAGGAACACCATCTCGATGCCCTCGCCGAGCGGGTAGGGCTCCTTTTTCTGAGGATCGAACGCATCGGGATCCTGGCCGTACATGTGGGCCAGGCCCTTGAGCATGCGGATCCGGGTCTGCTGCCGGTAGTAGAGGCACACAAAGCGCAGCCCCTGGTAGCCGGCGTGCTTGACGCAGGCGAGAACGCTGGCGGGGGAGGGCAGGCCGAAGCCGTCGACGAACGAGACCTCGCCCTTGTGGTCCTTGTTCTTCTTGCGGGCCTTCTTCTCTTCCTTCGCCGCCTCGTCCAGCTGCTCGAAGGTGCGCTGGGCGAAGACGTTGCCGTCCGAGTGCAGGACCACCGGTTCGACGGTGTCGCCGAACACGGAGTGCACGTGCTCCAGGAGCATCCGCAGGTGGTGGGTGCCGGCCCCGTCTCCCACCGCGTGCGAACGCTTGGTGGGGACGATGGGGCGGACCGTCCCGGGGGCGGGCGCGGTGAAGGACGCCTTCCTCTTGTCAGCCGCTGCGGCGGCCACCGCGTCCTTCTCGCTCTGCGCGCGCTCGTCGACCGCGCGCAGGGCCGAGCGGTCCGCCTCCAGCACGGACAGGATTTCCAGGGCATGCCGGTTGGTGCCGCGCAGCGCGCCCCGCCCCTGGAGGGAGACGGTGAGGATGGGCTTGTCGCCGCTCTGCTCCACCATGGCGGTCTTGGAGTAGATCAGCGTGTTGTCGATGCGCCGCATGTGGGCGTCGAAGAGGAACACCGGCTCGGTGAACGCCGGGTAGGTGACCATTTTG
This sequence comes from Streptomyces sp. NPDC047079, assembly GCF_040643755.1. Lineage (NCBI taxonomy): Bacteria > Bacillati > Actinomycetota > Actinomycetes > Kitasatosporales > Streptomycetaceae > Streptomyces > Streptomyces sp. NPDC047079. The sequence goes on along the minus strand of NZ_JBEYUZ010000020.1, from coordinate 40,390 downwards.
GCCGAGAGGTAGGAGTGCGCGTACTCGGCGTCGGACCGGCTCGAATCAGTGGGCCACTGCTTGCCGATCTTGCCGAGGGCCTCGGGGCTGAGGGGGTGGCCGTGCCCCACGAAGGCGGGGCCGATGGGGTTGTTCCAGGCGATGACCTCTCCGGTGCTCACCGGGCGGTAGCGCACCGTGGCGGGCTTGTCTGCCCTCTTCCACCGCTTGGTGCGCTCGACCGGCTCGCCGTTCTTGTCGAGCTTGGGTGTGCCGTCCTCGTTCCGCTGTACTTCCCGGACGGGCTCCATCGCGTAGTCCAGGAAGTCCTTGCCCGCCAGCTTGATCGCCAGCAGCCATCGGATCGCCTCATACGCCCAGTTGGGCGGGTTGGGCACGGGCGGGGTCTCCTGCCCGGCCGCGGACGACTGCTGGGGCAGCAGGTACTGCTTCAGGGCGAGGCGGCGCGGCTCGGTCTCGGCGACCAGGTCCGCCACCTTCGACTGCGTGGCGAAGGGGATGTCGGCCAGCGGGGTTCCCCGGCAGATTCCCTCCAGGTAGGTGAAGACCGTCTGCAGGGTGTCGGCCTCGACCTTCTCAAGCGTGACCATGAAGCGCAGCTTGCGGTCGATGTACACGTACCCGCCGGTGAGCTGCTTGAGAACGGTCGTCACGATCGAGTACGGGATGAGGAAGTAGTCGGTTTCCCCGCCGGCGGTACGCAGGCTCTTCTTCGTCCGTCCGGCGACCTGGCCCAGCACAGCCCATTCGTCGCGGACGTCGTCATGGAACTCCCAGACCCAGGCATGCATGTCGTCGAGCATCGGCTCGACGCAGCGGAAGGCCAGGGTGTGGGCGGCCAGCTTTCCTGACCTGGTGCGTGGCGCCATGGCAGCGCTTCCCTCATTTCTGTTTCCCTCCTGGGCACGCCGCGCCAGGGAGAGGCCGGTCACGTCTGGGCGGGGTTGATTCCCGCATAGGACAGGAAGGAGGACAACGCCTCGCCGTACAGCTCGTTCATGAACGCCCGCTGCTGAGGCGTCCAGTTGCCGTGAATACGGCGGATGATCGTCGCCAGGTCCGCGCTGAACTCGGTGCGGTGCAGGGCGTGGTCGACGATGTACAGGTTCATGTCGGTGTCGCCGCGACGGGCCCGGCCCGCGAGCTGGACCAGGTCGATGAGCATCCCGGCGACCAGCTCCTCCTGCAGTTCGTGCGCCATGTTCGTGAAACGGCTGGGCGAGCGCAGGATGCGGGTGATCTGCTGCCGGGAGGCGGCTTCCGCCTGGCGCAGGGCGGTGACGGGGGTGCTGCTGCCGCCCTCAGGCAGGGCGTTGATGCCGGCCGCGTTGACGCTGCCGTGCATCCACTCGATGTCCTCGATGCTGAGGACCGGCCGGGTGCACAGGTAGATGTCACGGACGGCGGAACGGCTTTCGACGAGGATGTTCAGACCGCGCGCGATGATCGCCAGGGGGACGATCAGGATCTCTCCGTGGTCGGGGAACCTCTCCAGTTCCTCGCGCACCATCTTGCGGACGAAGGAGGGAATGTGCTGCTCGTAGTCCTCGGGCCGGCGGCCGCGGACCACCACGCACACCCGGTGCCGCAGTCCCTCGGCCTGGGCCAGCCCGGAAGCCAGGTAGGCCGCCTGCTGGTAGGAGTTGACGGCGAGGATGCACCGGGCGCGGGTGTGCTCCGTCTCCTCAAGGAAAGCGAGCCGGTCGGCGAGGACCTGCTGGTAGAGGTTCTTGCCCAGGACGCGCAGAGTCTGCGGTTTGGCATCGCTGTGGATGCCGCCCACGCTGATCGCCTCACCGTCGCGGCTTCCCCCGGTGTAGCGGACCGGGCAGGGTTCGGTGACGATCGACTTGGGCCGCGTGTCGGGGATCCACCACTTGACAGGGGCGTGCAGGTGTTCCTCGACGGCCTGCGGGAAGTACGCGGTGGCCGACAGGCCCAGCACAGGCCGTTCGACCCCGGCCGTCATCAGGGCGGTGAGACCGCCGAGCTGGGCGGTGAAGGTGTGCGGGTCACCCGCGACGGTGCGCACCAGGAGTTCCGCCTCGGTCTCCCGGTTCTCCAGACCGCGGACCTGGTATCCGTTCAGGGTGTGCCCGAGCACGGCCAGCGGATACAGGCCGACCACGGGGGAGTCCTTGATGCTTTCGAGGATGCGGCGTACCGACCCCAGATCCAGGTGCCGCAGCCCCTGCGCGGTGCGCCGGGTGCGGCTGAGAGCGTCGTCGATCTCCTTCAGCACGGTGCGGGTGACCAGAAGGTTAACGGCGGCGGCCCGCTGGTCGCTGTCGGGCACGGCATCCCGCAGCAGGTTGTTCAGCTCCTGCTGGACGAGCTGCAGGTAGTCCTCCCCCCGCGGCGCGGCCAGCGCGGTGAGGGCCTCTTGGACGGCCTCCCAGTCGGCCCCGTCCGGCAGCGTGGTCTCGGCAGCGCTGGACGGCGGGTCCTCGCGCCACCGGCCGGGCATGAGTGTGTCCAGGAGATGGAACATCTCCCTGCTGATCTCCTCGTCGCCGATCTCGCCGGGGAAGAGGACGTGCAGGAGTTCACGATCGCGTGAACGGGCCAGCCGCCAGCCGTCGTTGCCGCCCCCGCCGGCCGGGTTGTCACGGACGTTGCGCGGATTCATCCGCAGCCGGGTGCCGAGCGACAGGAGCAGGAACTCCGACATTAGGCGGGCCTGGGCGACCGGATTGAGCAGACTGTGCTCGTAGGAAGCCGGCAGCCGCCTGGCGTCACGGTCCAGATCGCGCAGGTCGCTTTCGCGTTTGCGGGAGGCGAGGTTGAGCTCGCTGGTGCAGCGGCTGATCGCGGTCTTCTGGAACGCGTCGACCTCGTCGATGACGACGAGGTCGCAGCTACGCAGGACCATCTCCAGCACCGACAGGCCACGCGTGCCGCGGGCCTCGCCCCGCCACTCGGCGCCGTCCAGGACCGCGCCGATCCGCAGCGAGCCGGAGATGAGATTGGCGTGGTTGGTGACGATGACCGAGGCGCTCGCCGCCTCGTAGAGGGGGGAGAACTTCCCGCACACGGGGATGAACGGGCAGGCGTAGGCCTTCTCCTCTTCCCCGGGCCGGGTCAGGCCCAGGCAGTTCTCCTCCCCGGGACGGTAGAGGCTGGAGGGTTCCATCAGCGGGCGCTGTCCGCACCCGTAGGCGAGGTGGCTGATGTCGGCCCGCTCCTTCGGCGTCCACTCGGTGATCAGTGCGGACGTTGCGTAGGAGGCGTAGTCGAGAGCCCGCTGGTGCCGGCTGTAGGGGGACATGAGAGGGACACAGGAGGTGTGTTCGTCGAGGTGCCCGTGCTCGTGCAGATAGGTGAGATCGCCGTTGATGTCCCAGGCCATCGCCAGGGTGGACTTGGCGTCGGTCACTCCCAGGGCGATCTTGATGTCCTTCATGGCGGCCCACGAGGCCATCGCCCGTACCAGTACGGTCTTGCCGCTGCCGGTGGGGGCGTTGATGATCTGCAGCAGTCCGGAGACGGTCTTCAGCTCGAGGACCGGCCCGTCGTCGTGGCTCTTGAGCGCGGCGAGGAACTTCTTGAGGACCCTGTGCAGGTAGCGGAACTCTTTGCCGCGTCCCCTGAGGAGCTTGGTGACCTCCTTCAGCTCCGCCACCGGGACGGTGAGTGTGTCGCGGTGCGGGCGGGTGGACAGCTGGGGCAGCGCCTCGTGTCCCGCGGCCTGGGTGAAGGAGGGGGTCCGCGCGAACTCGATCTCGCGGTTGGTGGTGCCGTGCTCCTTGCCGAGGTAGGCCGTGCGCGTGCGGTAGGTGCCGGGCCCCGCGAAGGGCAGGGCCCGGGGGCGCTTGCCGAAGGTGAAGAACCGCCGTGTGACAGAGGCCGCGTACTCCAGCAGGTCGCCGCCGACGCGGGGGATGACACCCTCGGCCTCGAACGGGTCCTTACCCGGAATGAGGAAGGATCCTCCGGACCGGTCGGCGCCTTCCTGGTCCAGGTCCATGGCGCCGAGATGCGCCAGCGCGGCAGCCTTGAACTTCTCCGGGGCGGCGAGGTCGGACGGCAGCAGCCGCATGACCTGGGCCGTGACCCGTTTCTCATAGGGGGTGCACGCGCTCCAGGCGTCCCAGGCCTGGGGTTTGCGGTGTGCGAAGTACGCGGCGTCCGTGAAGGCGGCCGTGATCCTGCCGTCGTCTCCGGCCCGGGGGAAGAAGTGGCCGGCCAGGGCGAGCGCCCCCAGCATGCCGGCTTCCTCCGCCGTCAGTTGGTCGCTCACCGGGCACCGCCCTCCCGCACCGTGCGCACCACCCGTTCCAGGAAGTCTGTCGCGGTCGCGGCCTGCATGCCGTGCCGCCGGCACTCCTCGGTCAGCTGCGGGATCTGGCTCGCCCGGTGGTCGGGGACGACGATCCAGCCGGCTTGGCCCTTGTCCCCGCCGTCCGCACGCAGCTTGCCCACCAGCTGGTTGGACCAGCGGTAGTCCTTGAAGTCCACGGTGAACAGCACCAGTTGCCCGCGTCCTTCCCCGCGCGCGACGAGAAGGTCGTAGGCGTCGTTGTCGGGCCACAGCTTCACCTGGACGCCGCTGTCTGCCAGGCGCTCGGCCAGGACCTCGTACAGGCGGACCTCGGGCAGCCCGGGGATGGTGGTGTACCGCCACACGTCCCGCGCCAGCGCCTTGTAGCCCGCGGCCGGAAGGGCCTGCGGAACACCCGGCACGGCGCCGGTGTACAGGGCCAGATGGCGCGCAGACGGCGTCCGCACCTCGACGGCCTGGTCGAGCACGGGGATCTGCCCGCGCACCGGCGTGAAGATGTAGGACGCCCCGGTCTCCGCATGCCAGGGATACAGGCACTGCACACTGCCCCGGGCCGTAGCGCCCTGCCCTTCCACCGTGATCTTCATCGGCCAGGCGCAGGCGGGACAGCGGAACCAGTACCCCTGGTGGGTCATGTACGTCGGGATGTCCTCGAAGAAGTCCAGCGCCGGGGGAGGTAGCCGCAGTTTGCGCAGCTCCTCGACCGTCACCGCCGGATTCCTGACCAGGTTCTCGCGGTGCACGCGGTAGTAGTTGCCCTTGAGGCTGGCGTACACGGTCTCCTGTTTGTACTCACCCTGAAGGTCGGAGAGCGTCACCCGGCCGCGCAGACGGCCCACTTTCCTGGCCGCCCGGATGACCTGGACCACCTCGTACCGGTAGTCGAAGGCATCCTCCGTGGTGAAGCCGTCCTTGTCGAGAAACCGCAACGCATCCAGCCCGGGCGGCGACGCCCAGCCAGGCATCAGCCCCTCCAGGCTGCCGGCCATCTCCCCGCCGAGCCGGTCCAGCAGATCCTCGAAACGCACCGGATGCCCGGGCCCGGCGGCGGCCATGAGCAGCCCCTGCGCCTCCATGATCTGCACCAGCCGCTCAGCGCCGTCCAGATTCGTGTTCGTCAGCGCATCCCCACAAACGGCGAACGCCTGTGTTGCATCCAGCCCGGGCCCCACCAGACGTTCCCGCACGCCGCGTCCCTCGGCGTCATGCTCCTCGGTCACCTTCGACACTCTAAGACAACTACCGGACCAATCATGTGCAAAGCGCAATTTGGCACCCAGGGGGGCGCAACCGCGCCGCCATCAGCGGTGCCAGCTAGGCCCGTTGAGGTCTGCCCCACGTCTCCTGGCGGGACGGGGCGATCCGCCCGGCATCGACGTCCGGGTACAACTCACGATAGGAGTCGCGGTGATCGAGGATATGGCGAAGGCCGGACTCGGTCACGAACCACCGGTACGGACCGTGCTCGGCCCCGTCCGGATGCCGCAGTTCGATGAAACCGCGCGACGGAGACTTCCCGCCCGGGCTCCTCCCGACGGCCAGAAAATGCGGTCCACGGCCGGCAAGAGAGCCGTCCACGCCCTCACTTCCCGCGAGAGCAACGCGCACGAGAATGCGCCACAGCCACCGCGACATCAAAGGCGACGGCGGCCCCTTCTCCCGGCCGACCCCGAGCGCCTGGCGGGCAACGGCCCGCCCACGGCGCGTCAGTTCCACCCGCGTCCGCCTCACCTCGCCCAGCCCCTGGACGTGGACGCGGTCCCGATAGGTCACCACCAGGCCCCGCCGCTCCAGAGCAGCGACCGAGGAACCGGCCCCCGGATCGTGGACACCCGCCTGGCGCAGCCGGCTCTGTATCCGCGTGTGCCCGACCAACTCCGGTGGGGCGTACAAGGCCAGGTCCATCCGCCGCCACTCGACCGCCCTGCGCCCCGTCCCGCCCAGGCGCCGACGCTGCCGTTGATCCTCCTCAGCCTCCTGATCCTGCTGAAAGATGCACGTCAGATAGGTGCGCTGCCGGCCGTTGAGGGCGTCCCACACCTGCTGCTGTGCAGCGGAAGACTCCTTCTTGGCGACCTGTTGCGGCAGCACCGGCACGACATCGGCGGGGCGCGTGCGGCGCCAGGCGTCCATGACCACCCGCTCGGGCACGCCATAGACCTGGGCCAGAAGACGAACAAGCCGTCCTGCGCCCTCAGGCGTACCCCACATCCGGTTCCGGACGGCCTGCCCCCGCTCCAACTCCCTGAGCTTGCGCCGTTCGGGGCGAAACGCGGCACCCCCTTGCTTCCGGGCGATCGCCCGGCACGCCTCGGCCGCGCTCAGCCCGGCGTCACGCCGGAGGTCCCCGAGGGTCTCCCGTCCCCGCTCGCCCGCGAACAGATCCTGGGCGTCGCACCCCAGCGCCCGCAGAAGCTTTCCGAAAGCCCGGCCCGCAGGGACGTGCGTACCCGCTTCCCAATGCTGGACAGCCCTCTCGGTGACACCGACGGCTTGCGCCAGCTCATCCATCCTCAACCCCCTCATTGAGCGCCAGTAGGCCAGCGCTTGGGGGGAGAAGGACCGTGGAGGCATGCCTCCAGCAAAGCGTGACGAAGACTTTGTCGCAAGATGACGCACCAAATATTATCCATAAGATCCCATATCTAAATTTCATTAGTTTTTACCCGTTTCGGGAGGTGCTCTGTGTGGCCGACGACCTGGTGTGACGACATCGGTCGTATCCGCCGGTGGGATGGATCTCGGCCGCAGGCATGTGAGTGCAGTCTCTGCCCGCGCGGGCAGCCGCAGGTCTGCGCCGGGCCATGCACCAGGCTGCCGTTTCCCTGGTGCGCGGGGCGGGTGTCTGGGTACGCACAGCTCAAGGAACGAGGGCGTCGGCGGGCACGGACAGGTCGAGTTGGGGCGGGCGTCTGGCGTGCGTGCGCAGGTGCCGGGCTTCGGCGGACATCTGCCCTGCGCTCACACCTGTCCGTGGCTGCGGTGAGTACTGCGCGCGGCCTCGGCCTCGCCATCCGCTCCAGCCCCTTCGACTCTCAGGCACTGCTGTCGGTGCTCGGCGATCGGTACGGCTACTGGACGGACGACATCGAGCACACGGACCCGTTCGGCTGGCCGGCCACCTAGGACGGCACGATCTGACCCGCCAGTGGGGGTGCGCAGATACAGCGCAGCGACTACCTGGTGCTGGTGCTGTTTCTCCAGAGCCGCGGGCGTGTGCTGCCGGCCGCCTCGGCGGCGATCCGAGGTCCTCCAGGGCCCATGCTGCACGGCCGCGACAGAGCGCGGGATGGCGCGCGCTGACGGGTTGTGCCCACCCGTTGCTGACGTGAGCGACGAAAGGTCATGCCATTCTCACGCCGAACGTCAGCTCATCATGGGTGGTCTGATCGCACCTGGGCAGACCAGTTCAGCGGCCCGGTAGGCAAGATGAGTTCACGAACGCCGCAGCCGGTGAGGCTGACGCCGCGGAAGAGGCGTGTGGGGCCTTGGACAGACGCTCTTGCGGTCTGGCTGGGCTACGCGGGTGAAGAATCGTCATTGATTCGGCTCTTCGGTGAGCTGCTTAGGCGGGGCGGGCCCTTGGGGTGCCGGTAGGCGGTGGTGTTCTCCATCTCTATCAGCCGGTTCTGCGCCACCGTCAACATCACGGCGAGCTGACTGTCGAATTCGGCCTCGGCGACCCGCACCCGGAACAGTGGGTCGTGGGGGTCGTTGCGCCGATGCCAGTTGCGCCTGAGTACCCGGCTGAGGTCCTCCCAGATCTCCTCACTGCCTGACTCCTCATCTCCGTCGTGGCAGGGCACCAGTAGCCCGGTCGTCGGGTGGTGCTGGTTGTCGAACTCCGCGAGTACGTCGCGATAGGCCGGGGTGCGTACGGCCCATGGATCGACAAGTAGGATGCTTATCTGGTTGTTGGCCGTCGCTTCGTGGAGGCGGCTGCTCAGCCGGTCGTCGACGACTTCGATGTTGCAGGTGAAGCCCTCGTCCACGATCATTCTCTGCGCCCGGTGGGTGATCGTGGGGTGCTTGGGCGGGTGGTATGGCGTCCACTCCCACGGAGAGCGTCCGTAGTACTCCGGCCGGTGCCGCCCTTCCGGGAGCGCGTTCACGATCCCCGCGGCCACGAAGACCTGGACATGTGGAGCGCTTAGTGCGGCGGGCCGCTGGTGCTCAGTCACTGGGAACAGGCTGCGCACCTCGCCGAGGTCGAGGCCGGGCGTGAACGGCAGCCGGAACCGGTCGGCGGCGAACCGCACCCGCTCGGCGACTTTCTCGACGACCCTTCGGTACGCCGGGCCCGTCGGGTCGGTGCGCAGGAGGTGCATCAGACCGTGGGTGCTGTACTCCTCGCCCATGCCTGCATCGTTGTATTGGAAGCGGGTGATTTCGTCCGGGAGCTCCCCTTCCATTGGTGCCCACAGCACCGGAACCAGCGCGGGTGCGTCGATGTCGGTCGCCTGGCGGTACTCCCGCAGCCGCTCCCGGAAGGCGGTCCACTCCCTGCCGCAGTACTCGCTGTTCAGATACGCCGGGGAGTACAGCGCGACGAAGGCGCGGCAGCGCCCGACCGCGTCCCCCAGCACCCGCGCCCAGTCCGAGCCCAGACCGAGCCCTTCGACGTCCCGGAACGGCGGCTGCGCGGCCGGGTCGGCGCCAAAACGCCGGAGCTCCTGCACGAGGTCGTCGTAGAACCGGTTGACGAACTCGTCGGAATTGCCCCTCCGCGCATAGCTGAGAAAGAAGTACGGTTCGGGGCCGGCACCAAGGCTCACAGACGGGCGGAGGGTGGATTTTTGTGGCTTGCGCCGAACATCTTCCGTTGTGCCCGTCGCGCCTTGCAGCCACGAGTCCGGTAGGCGCAGAACTTCCACGTCGGTGCCCAGTTCGTTTGCGATTTGCGTCGATTCATCAGCGATGACGAACCGTACGCTGGGCAGCTGCTGCAAGGGGCGAACTACTTGGTCTACGATGCTCCGGCGCTGACTCGGGAAGGCCTCGTGGAGCCGGTCAAGTAGTACGAGCACCGTGCCCGGGGTGCTGGCGACTTGACTTATCCAGTTCTTGGAGCGCCGTTCGTATCCGAGTTGGAGGACTAGGTCCCGTGATACGGCGTCTGCAGCGTCGGGAATCGAGCTCAGCAGAACGACCCTTACTCTCGCGTGGTCTTCGCGATGAATGGTGTCGGGATCTGGGATGCTGCGCTGGGCGATTTGGCGCTCGAGGAACCGGAGAACCGTCGTCTTGCCGGATCCTTGCGGTCCGGTCACGATCCTGGGCCTGTCGTCGCCCGGCTGGTACAGCAGCCAGTCCATGATGGCCTCGAGAACATTCGACTGCCCGGCCCATGGGGCTACGTTCGCTGGCAGAGGTGAGATACCTACAGTGCGCGGCCGCCCCGAGTCAGGGAAGAAGCGGTGGAAGGCGGAGGGGGCGCCTGGTCCCCAATAGTCAAGGGCGCGGGCGCTCGTCGTCCATTCCGGAGATATCCGCTTCTTGATGCGGGTGGCCAGGCCCTCGAGGTCCGCAAGTGCGGCTGAACCACGGTTCGGTCTCGACAGCTCGGCGGTCAGCGCGTGGGCGAAGGCGCTGTTGAGGCGATCTCTGATGCCCAGATGGCAGGCCAGTACCCAGAGGGGGGGATCTTGCGAGTCCGCCGGCTTCCTGGTAGCGGGTGGGAAGCCGGTGTCGAGGATGAGCATGAGGCTACTCAGTCGACCGGAGAAGGCCTGGTGTAGTCGCGGAATGGTGATGCCGCTCGGCTGCCCGGTGGATGGCTTGCTGTCGAAGGCTATGAGCTGCGGTGTGCCGTCGGGCCTGATCGTTGTGTGGCTTGCGAAGTAGACGACCACCACATCGGAGGGGCGGACGCGCTTGCTACGGGCCCAGTCTTCGATGTTTCGCAGCACGGTGGCTGTCGACGGGTTGTCCGCCAGCTCGGGCAGGACAGGTGTGTACCCGAGTGTCTCGAACGCCTCCCGTACCCGGGCGATGTCCTCGGGGACTTGGGGAAGCTCCGGCAAGCTGTTCGGGAACCGTGAGACGCCGATGGTGATCAGGAAGCGTCTGGGGGCGCTCCGGCCTGGCCTGGCCGGGTGGCTATCGGCAGGGGTCGAGGGTAGCTGCTCGGCCTGGGGTTCGGGCGTGCGGTGCGCTGCCGGTCCCAGTTTCCTTTCGAAGGCGGGCACGACGGAGAGATCCAGAATCTCCGTGCTGTGCGCCGTGGTCCTGCGTCGACGGCGACGGCGTACCAGGTTCTGTACTTCGGCCCAGTGCTGGGCTCCGGCCGGGAGGAGGAGGGGGCCATTCGGGTCGGCGACCGCTGCGGTGAAGCGTGTCGCGCCAGCCGGCATGTGGCGCTCGACGTAGGCGGAGACGCTGGCGATGACCTGGGCGGCTTCGTCGCGCCGCAGGGTGCTCAGGAGACGCTCGCGGACGCCGGGCACGAATTCGTAGGCCTGTTGAAGCGGATCGCGGTCCGTGCTGCTTGTGGGAAGTCGGCGCAGGAGCCCGCTGAAGAGGATCTCGGCGAGGTCTGAGGGTGGGCTGTTGGGGAGCATCGCCGACTGCACCAGTCGCATGACGGCGATGTTGAGGGGGGCAGCGGACAGGTAGGCCGCGAGGCGGAAGACTCGCAGCTGCGCCTGCGCGAGGAATTCCTCGAAGCTGATCGGCTGCCCGGCAGGTGACGGTGTGAGGTCGTGGACCGCTGCTGTCTCGCCCGCGGACAGGCGTACTGCCGCGCCGTCGAACTCGCCCACGCCAGCGACGGACTTGGCCCAGGGCGCCAGCCATTCCGGAGAAATGGCCAGTACTGGTAGGGGTACCTCGCCCGGTTGCGGCGCGCGCGAGCCGAGGGTGTAGGGGGTGAAGTGCAGCCGCGTGGGCGAGCCGCCTGGCTCGGCGCTTCGGAAGCGGCCGGGTTCCGGTGCCAGTGCTGTTTGCGCCCATAGATGTTCAGGAAGCGTCTGCAGGACTGCGGCGGGCCCGCTGCGAGCCCATTGCCGCAGCATGCCGCGCAGGGGTGCGGTGCCCCAGCCCGGGTCGACTCCGTCGGTGAGAAGCAACGTGACCGTGCGTCCGGTGGGATCGCTCGCGGTCGCGGCCGATCGCGGTGCCTGGCGTGGGCTCGCGGCCAGCCCGGGCGTGCCGTCAGGGCGCCGACGCAGCCAGTATGTCCGAATGCTGTGGAAAGCCCCCAGCTCCTGCAGCACGCCAAGTAGTTCGCGGCCCAATGGCTGCCACAGGGCGGCGCCGTCCCCGTGGACGTCGATGACGAGCGCGAGGTCGAGCCATCGGTCCTGGGCGGGGACGAGAACGGGCATCCACAGCGCCTCGTCGGCGATTCGGTCGGCGGTGGCGTCCTCGTCCAGGACCAGATGCGTCGTCGAGGGCACCCGGCGCTTGAGCGGACGCAGCGACCTGGCCAGGGCGCGCCGGCGCGGCAGCGCGGGCGCGCCGACGACGCGGATGAGGGAGGCGGGATGGAAGCGGGTGCGCTCCTGGCCGGGGACCTCGGTGTCCGGCAGATACAAGCGGCCGTCCGGCCCCGTCTCCCCCTGATTGGCGGCTGCCTCCGAAGCGTCGGCGGCAGTCTCCCCTCGAACCGCGGGCGACGGCAGCGTCTCACTCACAGCGCCTGCGTCGGACGATGTCTGCGCCCGGACGAGGGCACCGGTAGGCAGGTTCGCGGCCAGCCACAGCAGCTCGGCGACCTCCCGTGGTCCGGTCGGTAGCCCGTGTGAGTCGAGGGCGCCGAGCAGCGCGCCGAGCCGTGCGATGCCGCCGCTGTCGTTCGTCACTCGACGGGAGCCGTCAGGTTCAGATGCTGAAGCACCAGCCTGGCAATCCCATCTTGATCGGGTGCGCCCTCGCGGACGGTCCGGCTCATCAGGTACACCGCGTTGAGCAGCTGGTCGGTGGCGAGTTCACCGGTCGCCGCACGCTCCATGAACAACTGGATGATCTCGTCTGCCCGGTCGTCGGCGCCTGGAAGGTGGGCGCTCACAATGGCTCGCAGTCGCGTCTCGTTTTCGGTGACTGCCGGCAGTTGGAGGCGGACGCACCGCCTCAGGAACGCAGGAGGAAACTCTCGTTCCCCGTTGCTGGTCAGGACGACGAACGGGAAGGCACGGCAGCGCACCATGCCGCGACGCACCGTGACGTGCTCGCCGCCGTCGGCTGGCCGGATCGTGATCGTCTCGTGCGTGTCCGCTGCTCGCGCCAGCTCCGGGATCTCGAATCCGCCCTCCTCGAAGACGTCGAGAAGATCGTTCGGGAGGTCGATGTCGCTCTTGTCGATCTCGTCGATCAGGAGCACGCGCGGCAGCCGGTAGGGGGCCAGAGCGGTGCCCAGCGGGCCGAGGCTGACGTACCGGCCGGGCCCTGTAGGCTGCGGCTGCGCGCCCGGCCGTGTCTGGCGCCTGTTCACGCCGGCCTCCTCCAGGCGGCCCAGCGAGTCGTACCGGTACAGCCCGTCGCGCAGTGTGGTCTTGCTGTTCACGGGCCAGCGCAGCACCGTGCCCAGTTTCAACTCGCTCGCCACCGCGTCCGCGAGCGTCGACTTGCCGACGCCGGGGTCTCCGGTGACCAGCAGCGGCCTGCGCAGATAAAGGGCAGTGTTCACCGCTTCGATGATGCTTGTATCGGCCTGGTAGGCCGCGGCCCGCGGCAGTCTGCGCCGACCCTGTGCGGGTACCTCCCGGTCGAAGGGAGTCACTTCGTCCCCGTCGTTGCCGAAATCACGCCACGGCGGCGGAGCGGGCAGGCGGTCGATGCCATCGTGCGGCTCGCCGACGCCCTGATAGATCCTCCACTCACTCAACGGGCTGTCCTTCCTCGACCGGGGATGCCGGGACTAGGGGAGTGCGAGGAATCCGCCGGCTGGGGTCGTCCCACAGCAGCACGAGGTGCTCGCCGATGTGACCGTCGTCTTCCGCTTCGATCTCCGCATCGTTGCGCAGTACGCAGACCCTGTCGGGCACGTCGTCCCGCAGCGTGTCGGAGAGGAACTCACGCGCCCGGGTGAGGAACCCCGCATCGGGGCAGGCGTCCCGGCCCGGGATTCCGCAGGGACTTCCGCAGGTCGGCGGGCCGGGCACAGACCCGCGTCGCCACAACATCATCGGAACTCCGGACGTGAGCGCGACCATGTACGCCTCAGCGACCGGTCGTTGACGCGGCGTCCCGGCCAGCGCCAGCGCGGCCAGCGTCGGGTCGTTGTTGAACATAGCGTCGAGTGCCGCCTGGCGCTGACGGTCGCGCCCGCAGACACAGACCAGCGCCTCACCCACCCGCTTTCCCTCCAGATGACGCCAGCGCTCTTCCCAGGCCTTGTGGAGGTGCGGAGCCTCGTGGCGTTCCAGCGGCCGCACCACCAGGTCACACTTGCGTCCCAGCGACCAGTACCCCACCTCCGGCCACAGCTTCCAGCCGGCGAAGTCCTCGTCGAGGACCTCGCGCGGAAGGATTAGTTCTATCAGCCCCCTGCGCTGCGGGTTGTCAGCCATCAGATCGATCTGCTGAGCCAGCAAGTCGGATAGCAGCACGAGGGCCTCCCGCAGAGGGAGGGCAGAGGATTCCGAGGCGCCCGGGACGATGTCGTGCGGAGACCGGAACCGCCAGACCATGACGTGGTAGAGACTGCGGTCCCGGAGTGAATGCCGGACCCTGCCGATCACCGAGGGCCGCCGGGCTGGCACTCCGTTGCCCGCCAGCCGGGCCCGTACCGCGTCGCCCAGCCTGAGCCGGCCAGCGGCGATCAGTACTTGGTCCCGCAATGCGGTCACCCCGTCCGACGCATCGGACGGCGCCATCGCCAGCTCACGGGCGAGGTCGGCGCAGAAGGCGAGCTCATAAGGGAGTTCGCCGTCCGGCGGCGGCAGAAGCGCGGTCAACTCCACGTAGACGTCGCGATGGGTGAGCAACGGTCGCTCCGGCAGAGGCGTCCCAGGCGCGGCAACAGCTAGAAACGCGGCGGAATGTGATCGATCGGCGTCATGGGAGCCGGGCAGCGCGGCCAGCAGGCCCAGGAAGTGTCGATCAAAGGCCGTCTCGGATACCTGGCCGACGGGGACCTGTTCCACCCGATCGGACAGCATGCGCCATCGTAGGTCCGACTGGTGGAAGCGGTCGTGTCTTTTGATGACGGTCCGGTACACCTCCGGGTCGAGCAGCCGCAACGAGTCGAGGGGGACTCCGAAACCGCCCATGGTGGTGTCCTCCAGGCGGGTTGCCTTGACGACCGCACATACTCCGGCACTGGTGTGATCGAGCACAGGGCCCCCGGAGAGCCCCGGATTGATCTCCCCGTCGACGAGTTCCATCAGATGGCCGGCGGCCTGGGCGGTGCGGCCTCCAGATATCAGCCTCACCCGGCGCGGCGCGGCAGCGGCTTGGAGCGTGTCCGCGAAGCCCACCGCCGTCAACTCACCTCCCTGCAGGGGCCTGGCCATGTCGAGCCACACGCAGGGATGACCGTCAGGTGGATCGAGGAGCTGCACGACGGCCAAGTCGGGGAACGCATACAGCGTGCTAGTGCGGTCTGGGGTGTCCGCGGAGGCCGCTACGACCACAGCTTCGTAGTCCTGGCCGTTCCACCGAACCAGTGCGGGCAGCCCAGCCTCAACGCCGGCGACGTGAGCGCAGGAGACGACGAATCCGGGGGCAACGAAGAATCCCGTGCCGTCGGTTGTGCCTTCCACGAACACGCGGCAGTTCTCCAGGAGCTCCTGGAGTGCGGCGAGTGGGTCGAATCCGCGCATAGCGACCGTCGGAATCTCAGATGGTTATGGCGAAGCGGGACAATCTCACGCACCGGCGGCGGGTGCAGGCACGATATGGGAGTCCGGCTGCGATGGTTGGACGGGGTCGGGTGCCGTCGCGGTCCACTTCAACGTCACCTTGAACGCGGCCTTGCCGCCGACGCCTGCCAGCGCGGCGACAACTCCGTGTTTGCCCGCGGCCAGCTCCAGCCCGAACTCGACACCCACCTCGTCCGGCCGGGCGCTCGCCACCGCGGCACGCACGTTCGAAGCCACGGCATGTAGTGACTCCTGGAAGCCCTCGATCCGCTGCACAACCTGGTCACCGAGTCCGGTGTCCCGCGGCCCCTGTCTCTCAACCATGGCCCAGACCATCTGCCCATCCGGCATGGCGAGTTCGATCGGCTGCTGTGCCAAGGTCCCCCCTCAGAAACTGCGTGACACTGAAGCTGGCGGACATCGTATCCACGATTGATCCCGCACGGCGCCAGAATGCTGATGGCCGGTTGGAGACGCTCGGTGAGCCCCGTGCCCCGCCCACACGGCCGCTTCCCATGCCTGCATGCGCCTGCGATACCCGGCGCGCGAGGGCATCAAGCCCGATGCGGTCATCGTGCTGATCTCCTTCAAAGACTTGGTCGTCTTGAAAGATCAGCCGGTGGCCGTTCTCATATCCGGACCCTCACTCCGACGCCGGACCAAACGCCCGGATCAGGCGGGAGCCCGTACACCACTGCACAGGACGCAACCCCGGGAACTGTTGTGCAGCCAGCTGAGCGTGACCGATCCAGGGGGGGGCAGCGGCCTGCTCACAGAACTGGGCTCCGGGTGACTCAATGGTGCGCTGTGTGGGCCATGATGTGCGTGGGGAGCGCTGCCGTGCGGGTGGCGTGTAGTGGGGGTGAAGCGTGTTGCAGGAGTTGGGGGAGAAGGATCCGCGTACCTGCGGTGGTTTCCGGCTGTTGGGCCGGCTGGGAGCCGGTGGGATGGGCGTGGTGTATCTGGGCGAGGACGATACGGGCCGGCAGGCTGCCGTGAAGATCATGCGCTCGGAGTACGCGGACGACGCGGTGTTCAGGGAGCGTTTTCATCGTGAAGCCCGGGCTCTCGCCGCAGTCAGCAGCCCCCACGTGGTCGAGGTGGTGCACCTGCCCACAGCGGGGGAGATGCCGTACCTGGTCACGGAGTACGTTTCCGGAGGTTCCCTCGCCGAGCGCCTTGAGGCTGGCCCGCTGCCCGTGGAGGATGTTGCGCGGCTTGCGGAGGCCTTGGCGTGGGCGTTGGAGACGATTCACGCGGCCGGGATCGTCCACCGCGACCTGAAGCCGTCGAACGTGCTGCTGGGCGCGGACGGTCCGAAAGTGATCGACTTCGGCATTGCGCAGCTGGCCGACGCCACCGCGGTGACCCGTACCGGCTGGAGGCTGGGCACCCCGGGGTACTTGGCGCCCGAGCAGTTGGCCACCGGAACTGCGGGTCCTGCGGCCGATGTGTACACCTGGGGGCTCGTGGTCGCCTCTGCCGCCCTGGGTCGTCACCCCTTCGGTACTGGGCCTGCCGAGGCGCTCGCCTACCGCATCCAGCACACCACACCGGATCTGAGCGGACTTCCGCCTCACCTTGTGCGCGCGGTCAGCGCAGCTCTCCGCTCCGATCCACATCAGCGACCCTTGAGCAGGGACCTGCCCCGCCTGCTGCGGGAGCCGGCTACGCTCACCGCGTCCTACACCTATCCAGGCACTGCCTTGTCGGCCGGCCGCGGCATGCGCTGGTGGCACAAGGCCGCTATCGCCGCCGCCGTATCAGGTGTCCTCTCGGCGGCGCTGGCCGCCTACGCCCTCTCCCATCAGTCACCCGCAGCCGGCCACGCCCTGACACCGTCTGCACCCTCCGTCCGCCACGGCGCCGGTTCCACCGCACAGGCTCAGGCGGCCGCCTCCACCGCACCCACTTCGCCATCAAAGAAGCCGCACGCAGCAACCAGTTCGCTAACCGAGTCCGCCCCCACACCGTCTTTGCGCCCTGTCACCCAGGTCAGCACTTACACGCCCTGGACATTCGGCGAGCCCGCTGATGACGTCCGCGTCGTCGCGAGCGCTGACGGCAACTGCTTCGCCTCCTCCCAGGCGGCCTTCCGCCCTGACGCCTACCGGTGCATCGTCGGCAGCGAACTGAAGGACCCCTGCTTCAGCCCGCCCAATGACCCCAGTCCAGCCGTGCTATGCCCCACCTCCGGCGCCATCGGCAAGGTCTTCAAGATCAACCTCACCGAGGCACTCCCTGATACCAGCGGCATGGATGAACAGCAGCCCTTCCCCTTCAAGATCGTGCTCGCCGACGGACAGGTCTGCGATTCCTATCAGGGGTCAGGCATCGCCATCGCCGGCAAAACCATGTCTTTCGCATGCCCCCACGGCGATCTCTTCGGCGGTCCCGATACCACCAGCAGCACCTGGACCATCGACTACCGTCCCACCGGCGCCAGCAGTTTCCACTCCACGGACATTGCCGCGGTCTATCAGTAAGCACCACTGCGGCCTGCGCGGGCCGACGGGACCAGATGATCGACGCAGCAATGTCACAGGACCGCATCAGCCACCGGGCGCCAGTACGCCGGATACGTCCGCGTGTCTCGAGAGGCCGCATACCGGGCTCGTCGCTGCGCATTCGAGATCCGGCGGCGAAGGGACGCCGGTCAGCCGCACGCTCGGGTCGCTTCCAGGGGCCGTGCGAGAGGTTGTGGGATGTGTGTGCATAGTGAAGGAATCGTGTGTAGGATGCGCGAGGACCGCGTGCGGGTGGGGTACTTGAGGCGGTTATTCACCGCCTGTGCCGTTTGTGGTGCGGGCCCCAGCACGCCGGGGGTGTGGGGTGTTGTATCTGGCATCTCTGTGTGCCGAAAACTTCCGGCTCTTCGGCTGCGCACAGCAGAACGAGGGGCCCAGGATGCGCGTCTGCAGGCCGACTTCGGTCCGGCCACCAACGCTGCGGTCGGGGAGAACGACAGCAGCGAGACCGCTTCTCGTCGCTGGCATCCGCCTGTGCCCTGTGACGCGGATCGTCCGACCACGACGTCACCCGTCGGCGATCAGCGATGTCGCGCCTTTGGTCAACACGTGGGTGGTCCGGCGTCGATGGTGGAGCGCCCCGGCGAGGGAAGTTAGCCAACGAGCTCCGGCATGCGTCCAGTTGCGAGCTCAAGAGCCGGGGGACCGGTGGGCGGGACTGATGGGTACGGGCCTTGCCGGGGTTGTGCATCTGCTGTGTAAGACGCCCTTGCGCCTGTCAGGACTGGGCAGCCTTGGTGTCTCGGCAATGTGTGGAACTGCCCAGTAGTTTCGGCGTCCCGGCGTACGGTGTCCACCGCCAGCCGCCAGGGCCGCCCCGACGCACGATGAGATAGGCACAGGGACCGCCGATGACCGACACCGACTCCAAGACCCCCGGCGTCGACAGCACCACCTCAGGCCGCGGTACAGCGCCCCTGACGAGTCAGCAGCCGCCTGGAGGCCTGCCCGCCAGTGGTGGTACCGAGCAGGAGGTCGGGAAGGTTGCAGGCACCGAGGACTCTACGCCTTTGAAGTTCCACGTCGCTCTTTCCCCCGACGCGTACCTGCAGCTCGATGACGTGGTCAGCACCCGTCGGCAGATCCCCGGCTACGGCGAGGTCGTCACCTCCGGCGTGGTGACGGAGGTGGTCGCCCGCCACGAGGGCGCCGCGTTCGGCTCGGATGTGTTCCTCATCGCGGACGGGATCCTGCCGGCGACCGTGCAGGAGATCGCCGAGGTCACCACCACCCGCGTCGAGCCCGAGTGCTACGTCCCGCCACGCCCCGGCGAAGTAGCGATCCGGGCCGCGGGTGCTGACCGGGACGCCGCCTTGTACTTCGACAAGATGGACGCGCGGATCCCCGCAGGCATCGGCCGTGACGGCGAACCGATCTATCTGAACCTCGAGTTCCTCGACGGCACCCGCGGCGCCCACGTGTCGATCTCAGGCATCTCAGGGGTGGCGACCAAGACCAGCTTCGCGCTGTTCCTGCTGCACTCGCTGTTCACCTCGGGTGCCCTGGGAGCCCGCGCGGTCAACGCCAAGGCCCTGATCTTCTCGGTCAAGGGCGAGGACCTGCTGTTCGTCGACCAGCCCAACACCCGCCTTGACGAGACGCTACGCGCCGCGTACGCCCGGCTCGGCCTGCCCGCTCGCCCGTTTGCCTCGGCCGGCTTCTATGCGCCGCCGCTGCCCGGTGACACTACCGGCCGTCCCCACGTCACCGGCCGGACCAGCGGCGTGACCGCGTTTTGGTGGACGCTCGCGGAGTTCTGCCAACGCGAACTGCTCCCCTATGTGTTCGCCGACGTCGAAGACGAGAAGAACCAGTACACGATCGTCGTGCACCAGGTCACCAGCCGGCTGCAGCGCGAGGCCCAGGCCGCCGGGAACGACGGCGCGGTCGCCATCGACGGAACCACCATCCGCACCTGGGCGGAGATGATCGACTTCATCTCCGAGAAGGTCACCGACGAGGCCACGCGCGCACACTGGGCGGGCCAGGCGGTGGGGATGGGCACCGTGAACGCGTTCGTGCGGCGGCTGCGCTCCTCCCAACGACCGCTGGGGCCCCTGATTCGTGGCGACCTGAGCACGGTCACCGACCGTCCCATCGCGCACTCCATCGACACCTCGGGGCAGCAGGTCACCGTGGTGGACCTGCACAACCTGCCGGAGCGGGCGCAACGATTCGTCGTCGGTGTCGTGCTCGCCGCGGAGACCGACCGCAAGGAGCAAGCTGGCCCGGGCGGGCTGCTGTTCACGATGATCGATGAGCTCAACAAGTACGCGCCCCGCGAGGGCTCCTCCCCGATCAAGGACGTACTGCTCGACATCGCCGAACGCGGCCGCTCCCTTGGCATCATCCTCATCGGCGCCCAGCAGACCGCCTCCGAGGTGGAACGGCGCATCGTGTCGAACTCCTCGATCAAGATCGTCGGCCGGCTCGATCCCGCCGAGGCCCACCGCCCCGAGTACGGCTTCCTGCCCACCTCGCAGCGGCAGCGCGCCACCCTCGCCAAGCCCGGCACCATGTTCGTCTCCCAGCCCGAGATCCCGGTGCCGCTGGCCGTCGAATTCCCCTTCCCGGCCTGGGCCACCCGCCTCTCCGAGGTCGCCGATCCGACCTTCACCACCGGCCCCGCCGAACGCCGCGCCGACAGTGCGGCGCGACCGGACCCGTTCAGCCAGCTGCCTCAGGCCGACAGCGACCCGTGGTTCGACGCCCCTGACGACGGCGCCATCGACGAGCCGCCCTTTTAACGCTCACCGACCCACCCCCAGCTCACGCCCGACGAGGCACCCGGCACGCTGCTCTGCTTCATCCACCCGAAAAGGACCGACCCGGTGAAGTTCCTCCACACCTCCGACTGGCACGTCGGCAAGACCCTCAAGGGCCGCAACCGGCTCGAGGAGCAGGCCGGCGTCCTGCGCGAGATCACCCGGATATCCGTCGACAACGACGTCGATGCCGTCCTCATCGCCGGCGACATCTACGAGAACGCCGCACCCACCGCGGACGCCCAAAGGCTTGTCGTGCGCACCCTGCTGCACCTGGCCAAGCGGAACATCGAGGTCGTCCTCATCGCCGGCAACCACGACCACGGTGCCACGTTCGAGGCCTACAAGCCGCTGATGGACGTCGCCGGCATCCACGTCTACGGCCAGGCCAGACCGGCCAAGAACGGCGGCGTGCACACCTTCCGCGCCCAGTCCACCAACGAGCGCGTCAACGTCGCCGTGCTGCCGTTCCTCTCCCAGCGCTACGCCGTCCGCGCCGCGGAGATCATCGCCAACACCCCCTCGCAGAACGTCGGCGCCTACGACCAACTCGTCCGCGACGTCCTGGACAACCTGACCGGGGCGTTCACCCCGGACGCCGTCAACATCGTCATGGCGCACCTGACGTGCACCGGCGGCGCCTTCGGCGGCGGCGAGCGGGCCGCCCAATCCATCATGGAATACCACGTGCCCGCCGCTATCTTCCCCGTCGAAGCGCACTACGTGGCCCTGGGCCACCTACACCGCCGGCAGCAGATCCCGGCCGCCTGCCCGGTGCACTACAGCGGATCCCCCTACGCCATCGACTTCGGCGAGCAGAACAACACCCACGTGGTCTGCCTCGTCGAAGCCTCCCCCGGCACCCCCGCGAAGATCACCGACATCCCAATCATGGCCGGCCGCAGACTGCGCACCGTCGAGGGCACCGTCGCCCAACTCACCGCCGACCCCGCCGGCTACGGCGAGGACTACCTCCGGCTCGTGGTCACCCAGTCCGCCTACGCCGGCATGCGTGACGACCTGCTGGAAGCCCTCCCCAACGCCCTCGAGATCCGCATCCACCCCGATCACGCGAGCACCGGCGCCACGGCGGCCATCGCCACCGACCAGCCCACCAAGACGCCCGCGCAGCTGTTCTCCGACTACTGCCACAGCGTCGGCGTCAGCGACGACCGGGTCGTGGCCCTGTTCAACCAACTGCACGACGACCTGACCCGCTCGACCACCCGCTCCTGACCCAGCGGCCCTGAACACCCGCACCGCTCAAAGGACCCCCTCAGATGCGTCCCGTTCGCCTGGAGCTCAACGGCTTCGCCGGTTTCCGCGCCGCCACCGTGGTCGACTTCACCGACGCCGACTACTTCGCCCTCGTCGGCCCTACCGGGTCAGGCAAGTCCACCATCCTCGACGCGCTGACCTTCGCCCTGTACGGCTCGGCCTACCGGTGGGGCCGCAGCAACGCCATCGCCTACGCGCTCGCCCCCACGAGCAACCGCTGCACGGTCTCGCTCACCTTCGACGTCGCATCCCAGCGCTACCAAGTCGCCCGCGAGGTCCGTCGTATCGGCCAGCAGATCCAGCAGAAGGCCGTCAGCCTGGTGAAGTTCGCCGACCCCACGGCCGTCGCCACCGATCCCAACGGGCCACAACCGGAGGTACTGGCCGGGGAGATCAAGGAAGTCAACGCCGCCATCGAGGAGTTGCTCGGCCTGTCCTTCGACGACTTCTGCCAGTGCGTCGTCCTGCCCCAGGGCGACTTCGCCCGGTTCCTGTCCGCCAACGCCCGCGACCGGCAGCAGATCCTGCTCAAACTGCTGGGCGCCGCCCAATACGAGGGGATCGGCAAGCGCGCCGGCGCCCAGGCGGCCGAAGCAGCCAAGGAGATCGAGGTCCTCACCGACCAGCTGGGCCGGCACGCCGACGCCACCCCCGAAGCCGAGGCCGACGCGCAGGCACGGGTTTCGGCGCTGGGACGGCTGTCCACCACCGTCGACCAGCTCGTGCCCCGCATCGACGAGGCACACACCCGCGCACGCGATGCCCACGCACGTGCCGACACGCTGCGCACCGAGGCCGCCCTGCTCACCGCCATCCGCACCCCGGACGCCATCGACGAGCTGCAGCGCCGCGCCGCACAGGCGCACACGGCCGCCCAGAACGCCCGCGACGCCGCCGACGCGGCCGCCCAGGCCCTCTCCGATGCCACCGAAGCCGCCCAATCCGGCCCGCAGCGCGCCGCCCTCGAGGTCGCCCGCGACCGGCGCGCCGAACAGACCACCTTGGCCGGCCGCCGCGACGACGTGATCGCGGCTGCCGGCCGCGCCCGGCAAGAGCTGGCGCAGTGCGAGGAGCAGCTCCGGGCCTCTGCGGACGCCGTCACCGCGGCCCGCGCCGACGCCGAGAAGATCCGCGCCCGCCGCGACCAGGTCCAGCAGGCGCACGCGGCACTGCAGCACCGGCAACAACTGCTGGCTACCCTCCGGACCCCCGACGGCGTCACCGACCTGACCAGCCGGGCGGCGGCGCTGACACACCAGGCCGACGCCGCTGCCATGCAGCTGGCCGCGGCCCGCGACCGGCACACTCAGGCGGCTGCCGCGCTCACCGCCACAGGCGACGGCAGCCGACTCACCGAGGCCCGCCAGACACTCGACCAGCTCGTCGACGTCACCGCCTCCCTCGCCGACGCCGCCAGCGAGCTGGACGACGCCGTCGAGGCAGCCACCCGGGCCCAGAGCGCGGTCACCGCCGCGCAGTCGCATCTCGATGCGGCCACGGTCGCGGTCGAGGAGGCCCGCACCCTCTCCGGTGCCGCGCAGCTGCGCCTTCAGCTTGAGGTGGGCCACGCCTGCCTGGTCTGCGAGCAGAACGTCACCACCCTCCCGCCGCCGCTGTCCGACCCGGCCCTTGCTGCAGCCGAGGCCGCACGCGCTGCGGCGGCAGACGAACACCGCAACCTGCTTGCCCAGCACCGGGACGCCACCGAGACGGTCGCCGCCAAGCAGCGCACCGTGGACGCACCAACCGAGCGGCGCACCCTGCTCGATATGCGACTGGGCACGTTGCTGCCTGATCGTCCCGCCGGCACCGACCGCGACTGCGACGCCGACCGCGCCCATCTTGACGAGCTCACCACGGCCCGCGACCAGTTGGCCACAACCGAGCAGCAGGCGCGCGCCGCGGTACAGGAGGCCGAGGCCGCCCACACCTCCGCGACGGCGGCCGCCACCACACTGCAGCGGGAGCTCGACCGGGCCCGCAGCCACCTCCACACGCTGCTGGGCACGCTGGCCGAACTCGACCCGCCTGCCCTCGACACCGACGACCTGACCGCCGCCTGGACCGACCTGGAAGCATGGGCCCGCGTCCAGACCGCCACGGTGGAAAGCGACCTGTCAGCCACCGCAGCCGAGGCTGCCACCGTCGAGCAGGCCCACCGGGACGCGACCGCCACGCTGGAAGCAGCCAACCAAGCGCACGCCGTTGCCCAGACCGCCCACACCGCCGCCGTCCGGGACGCCACAGCCGCCGACCACGCGCAGACCACCCTGACCGGCCGCCTGAGCGAACTGCAGACGCTGCTGGACCAGGCGCCGCCGGCAGACGCTCTGCCGGGCCTGCTCGAGGAATGCGCCCGCCTGGAAGCGGCCGTGAAGGCCACCGCAGCTCAGGCAAGCCAGACACGTGAGGCGGTCAAGGCTGCGGTGTCGGAACAGCAGCAGTGGCAGGCCCGCATCGCAACCGCCCGATCCGCGCTGACCGCCGCCCGGGATGCGGTGGCGGCACTCGATCCGCCGAGCCTCGACACCGACGACCTCGCCGCCGCCTGGGCCGCCCTGGCCGACTGGGCCGCCCGCGGGGCCACCACCCGGCAAGCCGACACCATGCGCGCGCAAGCCGACGCTCAGGCCGCACACGACGAAGTCGAGCAGCTCCTGAGCCAACTGGAGGCCCTGCTACGCGACCACGACCTGGATCCCCACGACCTCGGCGACGGTCCTGGCCGCGCCCAGCAGGCCCCCCGGGTGGTGGCGGTCGCAGCCGAGCGAGCCCGGGGCCAGGTAGAGACGGTCCAGCGCCGCCTCGCCGAAGCCGCCGCGATCCAGGACAAGATCGACACCGCTCGCACCCGGCAACAGGTGTCCGCCGCGCTGGCCGGGCTGATGCGGTCCAACAAGTTCCCCCAATGGCTGGCCGACTCAGCCCTCGACACCCTGGTCGCGGGCGCCTCTCAGTCGCTGCGCCGGTTGTCGGGCGACCGATTCGACCTCAGCCACCACAAGGGCGAGTTCTACGTCATCGACCACTCCGACGCCGACTCGAGGCGCTCGGTTCGCACCCTGTCCGGCGGCGAAACATTCCAGGCCAGCCTGTCACTGGCGCTGGCCCTGTCCGACCAGTTGGCCGGCCTGGGCGGCTCGACGAAGCTGGAGTCCATCTTCCTCGACGAAGGGTTCGGCACACTCGACCCCGACTCGCTCGAGACAGTCGCCGACACCCTGGAAAACCTCGCCCAGGGCGAACGGATGGTCGGGGTGATCACCCACGTCACCGGACTCGCCGAACGGGTACCGGTCCAGTTCCACGTGCACCGCGACACCCACACCTCCGTCGTCACCCGGCAGGGCACATGACAAGCACCACGTATGCGGCCCGGATGCGGTTCCACGTCGACGGCTGGGACCCCACCTACGGCTCCAGCGTCGAAAACGCCGAGAACAGCATCGGGGACTCGACCGCCAAGGTCACTCCCAACATCGAACTCGCCCCGGCCGACTGGAAGCCCATCTCGCCCTCCCACGTGCCCGACCCAGGCGCAGTCCTGTTCGTCGATGGCGTACGCCGCGTCGAGGCCCGTATCTGGATCGAGCAGCCTCCAAGCACCATCAACGGCGCACCCAACGCCACCATGGCACTCTGCGCCTCCTACGCGGCCGGCACCGTGTGCTGCTGCCCCGGCCAGGGCGCGCACCTGCTGACCACCGAGTCCCGGCGCGGCCTGTTCACCACCGCCCCCAACGCCGTCGACGTGCCCACCACAGCCGGCACCTACCAGGCCAACATCACCCCCGACGACCAGGAAGAAAACCTCGCAGTGCTGCTCTCCACGGCACTGCAACGCCGACTCGGCGACCTCGAGATCCTCGCCGCCGCGAACGCCCGCACCGCCCTAACCGGCCACGGCGTCGCCGAAGGCTCAGACCTGCTGGTCGTGGACGGTCCACTCCGCGGCTGCACCCACCTACCGCGAGCACTGGGGCTCATCAAGTCCCACCGCACCGCCTACCTGCCGCCAGACCTCCACGCCATGATCGCCACCCTGGCCGCCAACGAACGCAGCCCCGTGTTCCTCATGGGCACCTCCTGGGACCGCCACGCCTGGTACCTGCGGCTGCCGTGCACGCCCGGCGCCCCGTGGGCCGGGGTAGTGCGGCTGGAATGCCCTGCCGACATCCCTACGGCTGAGGCGATCGCGCTGGCGAACCTCTCGCAGCTGGTGATGCCGCGGTACGCCAGTTGCGAGTACAAGGACACCCGGGCCCCGCAGAACCTGGTGCCGGTCGCCGGGCTAGAGAGGGAACTGCGCCGCCGCCTAGGAAACCCCGTCCTGCTCAGCAGGGCCCTACGCGTAGCGGCAGCGAGCTGAGCCGCGGTGAAAGCGGGCAGGGCCCGGGCCAGCACCGTCGGCTCGACCCCACACAGCTCGGCGAGCACATCCCGCCCGGCTGCGTTGAGCACGATCTCCGCGTCGCCCCGTACGCCACCGCCGTCCAGCCGGGCGGGGGAGTTGGCCCATCCACTGCCGCAGCAGGTCGGCGGCCGGCAGGCCGTAGCGGTTCGCCGCCCAGTAGATCAGCGATGCGGTCAGCTCCCCGGCCAGCGGCACAGTCCGTAACGCCCCTGCTGCCACAGCTCCCCCTTCCAGGGCTTTCCCTGCTTCCTGTCCTGACCGGGCTACAGCTCGAACTCGAGGTCGAGGAGGTCGGTGAGTTCCACTTCGAGGCCGTGGGCGCGGCGGCCGTTGTCGCGGAAGTAGACCTCGCCCAGGGCCTCGGCGGCGATCTGGCGGAGCTGGTCCTCGGTGAGACCGGACTCCTGGGCCGTGAAGAGGCGGGCGGCGTGGCCGGGCGGCAGCGCGAGGGTGAGGTGGCGCACGCGGGCGTCGTCGGTGCTGCCGGGGGCGGCGGTGTAGCCGAACCGGGCGTGGACATCGATCATGATGCCGCCGGTGGTGGCTGCCGTCTGCTTCGCTTTGGCCCTGACCTGTGGCTGCCAGCGCACGCGGACCTCACGCTCGAGGCGGTCGGCGAGCTCCGGCCGGGGCTTTTTGATCTGGTTTTTCACATAGCGTTCGACGGTGCGCTGGCTGATGCCGAGAAGCTCGGCCACGCGCCGGGTACTGCGCTGATGCTGCCGGACCAGGTAGCGCATCTGCGCCCCGGCGGACTTCGGGATTGGGCGCGTGAACGCGCCCTGCACCGCCTTGTCGAGTTCTTCCCCGACCGTGACCATCGCCGTAACGCTCCTACTCTCCGGTGTCCTTGGCGGTGACCTCGCCGGTCTTGATGTAGCGGGCGAGGTTGGCGACGTGGCCGTCGCCGGCGAGCTGTTCGAGCACGTTGGCGCCCCACAGCACGCTTTGGGTGCCCTCGTGCTTGACCATCCCCGGGGAGACGCCGAGGCGGAAGCTGCCGGGCACGGTCTTGCCGTCGGCGTCGTGGGGCAGGACGTGAAGCGGGCTGGGTCCGTCGGCGGCGTAGACGGCGCAGTCCGACAGGACCGCGACCGGGTACTGCCCCGTGGCCGCGGCCAGATGCAGCATCTTGCGGTGCATGTTGATCCGCGCACGGGAGATCACGGCGGCGCGGATGTCGGGCCGCCAGGTGGGCCGGGCCAGAGCGGGCCAGGCCTGCCCCGGCTTCCAGCCGCCGCCGCGCGCCTTCTCCCGCAGCTTGCCGATGCCGCCCTTGACGGTCATCTTGACCGCGTCCACGACGATGCCCAGCTCCGGATCACGGCTCTTGTAGCCGTCCATCGCCTCCAAGAACTCCTGCGGGGACAGCTTCTCGCCCACGCCCAGGTCCGCCATGGTGGCGACGTAGGCGTCACGCAGCCGCTTGTACCAGCCGTCCAGGAACCGGCCGTGCTCCGGGCGTACCCACGCCTGAAGCGGGGCGACGTCGTAGCCGAGCTCGACGGCGTAGGCGACCGTCGGGGTGGCGTACCAGGCCGGACCCGTCGGGCGCTGGCCGGTCGGCGTGAACGGGCTGGGCAGCAGGTCCCCGTCGAGGTCCCGCCACTGCTTGCCCACCTTCACCCGGGACGGATCGACGTGGGAGAGGTCGACCAGCCAGGAGCCAGGCAGCGCCGCATCGAAGACCGGGTTGGTGACGTGGACCGGCGGCGAGGAGAGGCCGACGACGGCGCCGTTGGCGCCCGCGGCGAACGAGAGGTTCACGTCGAGGCCGACCAGGTAGCGCTTCATGCACTCGGCGTCACTGAGATCCCGTGCCCAGTCGTAGGCCTCCTCGAGGAGCTTCTCGTCGGGGCCGCGTACGTGGAAGCGGGGCAGGTGGGCCAGGACGGGATGTCCGTCGGGCGCCTCGCACGGCGCCGGGTCCATCGGTTCGGTTCCCAGCGACCCGGGCCGGTGCTCGCGGTGCCGTCGGCCGTCGGCGTCCGGCTGGCTGGCGCGGGTCGGCGGGTTGAGCGCGGTCATCAGATGCAGTCCCGTCACCGCGGGGGAACCCACCGGCGTCATCACCCGCTGCGCGTACACGCCCAGCACCCGGGCGAGCTCCGCCGGCTCGAGCTGCGCGGCATGACCCCACGCGCGGCCGTCGAGGGCGCGCCAGGACGGGATGCACAGCTGCACGCACTGCCGATGGCCTCCCTGGGCGGGGCGGTAGATCCGAGCCCAGGGCCCCAGCCCCCGTTTGGTGAGCTGCCAGTCGGCCCGCTGAAGCTGCCTGATGACCTTGTGTCCCTCCGCCAGCCGCCCGGTGAGCCGCTCGGACTCCGACAGCTGGCCGGGCAGGCCGTAGCGTTCGCACGCGGCCTCGGTGAGCACCAGCAGCGCATCGGCGTCCTTGCCCGAGCCGTGCAGCCGCTCCGCCCCGAGCCGTGCCTCGGTCAGCGTCCACTCGACCAGCGCGGGCAGGGACTTGGCGGGCACGTCCAGGATCAGCCCGCCGACGCCGTAGCCGGTCACCTGCCGGTCGGCGTCGGCGTCGAGAACGAGCAGCGGGCCGTGCGGGTACACACCGCCGGGCGCGGGCGTGTTCGCCAGGGCGGCTTTCGTCGCCCCCGGACGGCGCGAGCCCCGCGATACGCGCTCGGCACACGGGCCCGCCGCTGGGGGAGCGGAGGAGGCATCCGCTGCCCCGGCCAGGGTTGTGGCCGGGCTGCCCGGTGCCTCGCTCGGCGGCGCCTTGGCCGGGCTCACCGTCGGCGTCGACGGCGCCGCCGCCGTGGCCTTGGCTGCGGGCTGCGGCAGCGCGGTGTCCTCCTGCTCGGCACCGGCGCCCTCCTGCTCGGCGTCGGTGCTCTCCGGGGCGGGATAGAGCGTGGCGAGCTGTTCCAGCAGGCGTGCGTACGCCTCCCGCTCCGGCGGCCTGGGCTCGGTCTTGCCCGACTCCCACGCACCGACGGTCGCCCGCCGCACCTGCAGCGCGGCGGCCACCTCGTCCAGGGTGAGCGCGTGAGCCTGGCGCAGCCGCCTGCGCTCCGCCGGCGGCGGCAGCGGAGACCGGGACGCGACCAGCGCGTCCACGGCATCGAACAGCTCCGACATGGGACACCTCCGGCCCTCACCCTATCGGTGAAACGTACTTTCCACGTACGAATAACGTACTTTTCGCGTGCCGCGGGCGTGCGGGCAGTAGTGCCCGCGAAAGCCAGGGGACACCGTTTCCGGACCCACCCCGCCCGCCGGGACGCCCCCCTCGCCCGCCGCGTCGAAGAGGGGGGCGCCGTCTCGCGCAGGAAGCCGCCGAACGCGAGGCGCAGCGCCCGGTGTGGACGGACTGCGGACAGAAGTTCACCGACGACCGGTGGAAGGCCAGCATCGCGGTCGACTGGGGCCGCAGGGGCAGCCACCCGCACCTGTGCGACGACTGCACGGCCCGGCAGTCGAAGCGGAGCGGCAGGCGGAACAGGCCCGATGACGAGCGCCGTTCAGGACCACCTCGGCAAGCCCCCATTATCGGTGGTGGCTGCGAGGCTGGAGGGCATGGACAGCGCGATCAGCAGCTGCTGCGCGGCCGGATCCCTCGCCACGGAGCTCGGGCAGATCGGGCCCGGCGGGCGCTGTACGACCCGCGCCTGGGCGACCCGGCCCGCTGGGACTGGGGCGGCGACAGCCCCTGACGGCCCTCCACTCGGTCGAGTGAAGACACCGCCGCAGCGGAACCCTCCCCGGGCGCCCGGACGTAGTGCCGTCCATGGAACCGATCAACGAGGCGCACGTGAGTGAGCCGGGCCTGGTCGTCGTCGACGTCGCGGCCGCCGACGACGCCACCGCCCTGGCCTTCCAACAGCTGCTCGCCGACCGGTGGGCGACGGCCACAGCGGAGCACACGACCCGAGACGCGGGCGAGCCGGGCGTACGGCTGCGCTGCTACCTGGACATGCGCCAGCAGGTCGACTCATAAGCGGGTGGCGCTGAGGGCGACCTGCCTCGTCTACTTCTTCCGGATGCTGCCATTAGAGATCCAGTGGACCAGGATCGCGGCCGTGTGTAGGGCCGTTTCCGCGGCCTCTTGGGTCACGGGAGCGCTGGTGGGTCCTCCCTCATGGCGGTCCCGCTGGCCGTGCCAAAGCAGGCTGATCATCGCGATGACCGCGTCAATGTCTGCGGGCGCCCCCGTCTTGTCGGCGATGACCATCTTGTTCGATCGGTCGCCGACCCTGGAGTGCCGACGAGCTATCAAATCAGTTTTCCAGAAGCGAAGTTACTGTTGTAGGGTCGCGCCAGCATTCGGCTTGTGCCGGCTCTCCATCACCCCTCGTGGCCCGTACGGGCAGAGGAAGCGCAATGGTCACCCAGCTCCACTCCCCGATTCTCTTCGTCGAGCGGGCTCGGTGGGTCGCGCACCACGCGGTCGGGAGACGGACGCGTGTGACAGTCGCTTAGATCGTCTTCGACGTGCGGTGACTGATACAGCGACTCCGGAGTTTCTCAACCGGGGTCCGGGCCCTTGCTCTGCCCGGACCGACCGGCCCGGGCCGACTCGCCCTCTCCTGGAAGTCTGATCATGACGACCATCAACATGGCGACCGTCTCCGAGGCGGAGCCTTCCACCCGGGCCAACCCGTTCCCGGGCGCCGACACGTACAGCTGGACCCGGGCCTTCTCCGAGGCGTTGGCCCTCGACACTGGCCTGCCCCCGCTGGTGACCGACGCCATCGCGGCCTATGTGATCCGCCCGAAGCGCTACCTCACCAAGGCGCGGACCGAGACGGTCCACCGCCTTCGCCCCGGGGTGATCGTGAAGGACGAGCAGACGGGCCTGCACGTCCTGTCGGTGACCACGCACGGCTTCGCCGGCACCCCGACCGAATACAACGAACGTGTGCGCAGCGCCTTCGACAGCCCGGCCCAGCCCGACGCCTCCCCTGACCGGGTGCTCCCGAGGCTGACCACCGGGTCCGGCCCGAATGGCACCGCGCTGCCCTTCGTGACGACCGCCGAGCCGGTCGAGCCCACCGTCCTCAACACCCTGTTGGGCATCATGGACGTCGCCCTCACCGAGGCCGACCGCAAGCGCGGCTACGACCTCGCCGAGGACATGACGGTCTTCGGCCAGACCAACCGCACCATGCACGTGCCGTTCGTGCGGACGATCACCGAGAACCACCAGGGTGCCCCCGTCATCCGCAAGGTCGTCGACCTGGTGGCGATCAAGGGCGGCAATCGTTCCCGGGCTCGGCTCAAGCTCCACGGGTTGACTGCTCGCAGCATCGCCTTCGGTGTCCCTATCGGCATGCTCGACCTGCCGGAGCCGAGGGCTGGCCAGCCCGCGCCGCCGGAGTACATCGCCGACCCCGTCATCTGGGTCCCCGCTTTCGCGGACACGCTGCGGGACGCATTCGCCTCCACCGGACACCGCCTGCACGGCACCGCCCAGGCTGCCGCTGAGGTCGCCGCCGTCCAGATGCAGATCATCGTCGGGACGGACAACCCCGCCGAGTTCCACAACACGGTCTTCGACCCGAACCGTGCCGACCACCGCCGCCCGCAGCTCGACTACCCGATTGCGGAGAAGTCGACCTCCGACATGCGCGCGGTCCTGCGCGAGGCGAAGGCCTCGGGCCGCATCACCGAGCCCGTTCGGGCCTGGCTCGCAGGCGAGGACAGCGAGCCGGACGCCCTCCCAGGCTCGGTCACCGACGCCCGCGACCGCCGCGACCGGGCGCTGCTCGGCATGGCCTTCCCCAAGGAGCTGGGGCACGACCGCGAGGTGGCCCGAGTCCTCGGCGAGCCCGAGCGGTACTACGACAGCCGCGAGGAGAACGTCACCCTCCGGCTGCGCATGCTCTCCGCCGCCATCGCCGAGGGTTACCGGACCCGGTGGAACCCGCGCCTGCTGGACGGCACGCTCTATTCCAGCTTCATCGCCACGCGCGGCACACTCGCGGACCGGCTGGACTGGCGGACCGCGCTGGACCAGGCCGAGACCGACAAGACCCAGTTGTCCGACTTCCTCGTGACGCGGGGCCTGCATTGGCTCGCCGAACACGGCATGGTCGACGCCGACCGCGGATCGGCCGACGGCCAGCGGGGACCGGGCCGACGCAGCGGCGTCAGCGCCCGCAACGCCCTGCTGCTGAAGCCCGTGCAGACCATCGCCCTGATGCGCGAGATCGCCCGCGCCAACGACGCCGGCACCCCGCCCCGCCAGGTCGATGAGACCGGAGCTCCGGTCGACGACACCATCGCCGACCGCATCTGGTTCAGCGTGACCTTCCCGAAGACCGGGCGCGCCAAGAAGAAGGTGGACGACCGGCCCAGCGCGTCGGACAGCGCCCCGCCCCAGCAGCCGAAAAGGAGCCCGGAGCAGGTTCTCCTCGACGCCCAGCTGCGCCTCGTCACGAGTCTGTCCAGTGAGTTGCCGCAGGCCTTCCTCGACGCGCTGGCCGTGGCTCGCGAGGCCATTGCCGCCGGCGCGGCGGTCGGCAAGCCCGCGCTGGCCGATCCGCCCTCCTACAGCGTGGAAGTGATGGAGCAGGCCCTGACCCGGCTCAAGCGGGATCTGGGTGCGATGCAGGCTGGCTTGTCCGACATGAAGGGCGAGACCGAGGTCACCATTGACTCGGCCACCGAGCAGGTCGCCAACGCCGAGGGCGAGCGGTGAGCCGCTCCGTGCTGCCGGCAGGGCCGGTGCTGACCGCACCGCTCCTGGCCGGCCTGGCGCTCGTCGGCGGCCGCTACCTGCAGGCGACCTACCTGCGGCCGCTGCCTTGGGCGGACCGCAAGCACTTCAACGACCTGGGTGTCCTCACCGGGATCTACCTGATCACCGACATCGCCGGACGGCTGCGCTGGCTCGGTCAGGCAAGCCGCCTCAACGGTCTGACCGGACGTCTCGACGGGCACGACCGCGATCCGGCCAAGAGGGCTGTCTTCGCCTGCGTGCGGGTCCTGCACCTGGACGACCTGACGCCCACCGAGGCCCTGAACGCCGTCGAAGGGCGGTGCGCGGACCTGCTCGGCGTCCGGCAGAGCATGAAGCCGCGTCGCTGGCCCCCGGCGACGAACTGGCTGTCCTTGGTCGCCTAGCGCGATGGTGGCCGACACCCGCGTAGGTGCCGGCCACCACCCAGTGGTGACCCCGATCCGCCGTCAGCCTTCGGACAGGTGGTCGACGGCGATGGTGGCGAAGTCCTCGGGAGTGAGAATGCGGATGCCGACTCGAGGATGACTGACGGGGAACCGGTTCACGTACTGCGGAGCCGGGTGACCGTGACGACCGCGTGCCGGGTCGTACCCGCTACGACCTCCACCACGGTGATGCCCCCGGCGGGCGTGTAGGAGTCGCCGGCCTTCGTGAACGCCCGCCCGGCCTGGGGGGCCAGCCGCGGGGCAACGACCGAGGACAGGGCCGTGGTCGGCCGTTGGGACAGCGCCCCCGTCCGTCGGGCAGCCGTACGGTGAGCGCCTTAGGGTGCCGGGCGCTGCCGGTGAACCCGACCACGGCCGCGTCGACGGTGTCGGCATGCCGGATCTTCGCCCACACCCGGCCCGCCTTGTAGGCCCCTCGCAGCGGCTTCGCCACGATCCCCTCCACGCCCGTTCCCTCGAGCGCCGCGTACCAGAGCAGGGCCTCGTCCAGGTCCGTGGTCGACCACACCGGCACGATCGACGGACCGGCGTCGGCGAGCACGTCCAGGAGAACCTGGCGGCGCTCCACGTACGGACGCGGGAGCATCCCCTGCGCGATCAGTTCCTCCCCCTCGGCATCCCGGATTGCCAGCGCACACCTGATCAGCCGCAGCACGTCTCGGGGCTGAGTAGCTCCGGACCGGAGAAAATCGGTGGGTCCGGTCCGGAGCTGTGCCGATACTGGCGACGACGGAAGTGAGGGGCCCATGCCGCAGGTTGAGCCGAGTGTTCTGGGCGCTCTCATGGAAGCGGCGGAGGACGCCGTTTCCTATGAGGCCATCGCCGTCGTGCTTGCGGCCGCGGACATCGATACGACCACGGCCGCCGCACAGCAGCGTGATGCACTGGTCGCCGCGCTGCGACTCCGGCTATCCGGGACGGGGAAGGCGCAGGTTTTCACCGGGACGCTCCCCGGCGACTCGCTCAAGGGGCGCACTGTAAGCCTGACTGAAGTCACGACCGACACGTTGGAGATCTGGAGCGTCTACGCCGATGCGGTGGATACCCCGTTCGTCCGAGGCCGACTTCATCATCTGCTGTCGGACGCAGGACGTGGCCACAAGTTCGATCACGCCCGGAGCGCGGCCGTCGGGTATCTGGACGCGGCGCCACTTCTGCTCGCCGCTCCGAAGCGGTTCCCCGGGCTAGTACGCGCGACCGAGTGCTTGCGCTGGGCCGGTGAGCTCGCCCGGGCCTTCAATCGGCCCGACCTGCAACAGCGCGTCACCGAGGACATGGTTGCCCTGGTCGAACGCGTCCTCGCCGACCCCGAGGACGAGCCGGGGATCGTGCGTAGCCTTCTGGAAGGACTGCGCCTTCAGCGTTACGACATCACGGACTTCGCGGAGCGCACCGCCCGTCGTTATGCCGGCGATGTGCACGCTCATGTCGACTTCCTCAAGCTGCTGCGAGAGGTGGCGCCCGCCTCCCGCGGAGCCGACATCGACACGGCGATCGTCGACGCCCTCCTCGACGCCGCCGACGCCGACATCAACGCCGGGTTCCGTCGGCATAGCCTGCTGACCTGGGCCGCGACCGAAGCACGGGACCGGGGTCTGTCCGAACTGAGGGTGCGTGCCGAGATGGCCCTGCAACAGACCGATCCGGACTCTCTGGGATGGACCTGGATCCGCCACGTAATCATCCCCCCGCGAGGACTGTCCGCCGGGGCGCGAGCGCACATCGACGCCGCCACGAATCTGCGAGACGCCCTGTGGCGAACCACGCAAGACGTGCATCCGGCGATGCGCGAGCACGCCGACGATGCGGACATGCTCGAAGGGCTGCTGCGGATTCCGCGCACACGCATCAACACCGCCGGACCTGTCCAGGTCACCCCGCCCGTCGACGCCGACGACAACCACGTCGTCGCACTGCAGGTCCTCGCGATGGACTTCCTCGGGCACCTCACCGCCGATCAGCTCGACCGCATCCAAGAACGCTTTGTACCCGACGAGGCCGAGCTGATCACCGTCCTGGCCCACGACATCGTCTTGCCCAAGCCGCGCGCGCGAACCCTCGCCCACGCCTTCAGGTACTTCTGGCTGGAGGAGCTCGATGCGGCGGCGTGCATCGCCCTGCCCCAGGTCGAGCAGATCCTCAGACAGCTCCTGCGCGCCCGAGCCCCGATCGTGTCCGTGGCCAAGGGGCGGACCCCCGGCACCGTCGACCAACTAGGTGGACTCATCCGCAGCATGCCGGCCGCCGGGTATCCCGCGGACTGGAGCCGAGCTCTGGAGCTCCTCCTCGTCGACCCCGACCGCGGGATGAACCTACGCAACGACGTCTGCCATGGCCTGATCGACACCCCGCCCAAGCATCGCGTCGCGCTCACCCTCCAGGCAGCGCTGTACCTGCTCAGCCACGCCCACGGACACCGAACCCCCGCGCCCCTCGCACAGCCCACCCCCTGAACAGGTTCAGGCCGAGCTCAAAAACGACGGGAACGGCGGGATGGTCTCGGCGAATCGGCAGCGCTGTTCGGCACAAGCATTCTCGGCTGTACCTTCTCCCCGCATACCAGATGCTGCGGCCTTTTCCGATCGACCGCCTGGCTTCGTTCATGTGAAGTGGTTCTGGCTCCGGTGTTGTGGAGTGGTCATGGCGAGCGGGTGAGCCCCTGCCGCATTGGATGCGTGCGGAGCTGGGGTGAGGTGAGCGCCAGAGCCCGGTCCCGGGCGAGGCAGGAGGTAAGTCGGAACGACCAGCAGTCGCATGATTGCGTGCGCCCGCGAGGAGCAGAACCCAGGCGCACCCAGTAGCAAAGCAGGTCAGGCTGCGTCATCCAGCGGCTGCTTGTTGACGATGGCCTCGTCGATCCACCGGAGAGCAGCATGTGCGATCAGCGCCGCGCGGATTGCATGCGCCGGGGAGTACGCATGGCCGCCGGCAGCGTGCGCGGTGCCGTTCCGGTTGAAGGATGTGCTGCCAGAGCCGTCGCCCCACCTCTCGAAGATCGTTGCGATACCAGCTCCGACAAGGACCAATTCGACGTCCGGGAGTGTCGCGTCTTCCCACTCATCGAGCTTGATGGGGTGGAAGTGGCTGCGGGTCTGGTTCCTGCTCTCTCCGCCGCTGTACTCCAAGTAGCGCAGCATGTGGACGTTGACGACAACGTCGACGACAGCCGCGGCAGCCGCCTGAGCCGGCCCGCACAGGCCGTGGCGGATCGCTGCGGTCGCCTCCAGCAGCATGGAGCACAGGTCCCTGTGGTCGGCGACCGTGATCGTGGCCAGCGAGGCATCGATGTCGTCGGCGATCGCTGCAGCGTTCTCGACGAAGACGGCACTGCGCGCCTCGACGTCCTCGGCCTGGAGCAACTCCGCGACGATGGCGGAGCGTGGAGCCCAGGCCAGCGAGGTGCCGTCCTCGTCGTTGACCTGGAACACCTTCTGCAGGTCTTCGGTGGAGAGGTCCCGAAGGTTCTCCGGGATGACCCGCTTGATCGCTTCAGCGAAGCCCCGCATGGCCTCCAGCCAGCGCGAGCGGTTGTCGGCGAGGATGCGCCCTAGATCGACGCCGAAGTCAAAGTCCGGCACCTGCACCTTGACGCGGGCGGCCTCCTGCATCTGCTTCGCGAGGCTCGCATGCCACACCGGCACATCGACCTTGATGCGGGCGATGTCCTGCATCTGCTTCAGCAGGGCGGGGTCCACCGCCGGGATCGGGAGGGGAACGCGCGCCTTCGCGAGACCTACGAACAGCTCGTCCAAGCGGTTCTTGAACGAGTTGAGGGACATGAGTTGCTCAGTGATCTGCTCGCTCGCCCTGCGCACCGTCTCGCGGGCGCCCATCAGGCCGGTCACGTCGACCGGGTCGACGCCCGGAGCCCACCGGAGGGATTCGCCCTGCGGGGCGGGGGTGTCGGAGGGGGTGACCTCGGTGTGGTTCTCTGGTTCTTCGGGCTGCGAGTCCTCGGACTCCGCGCTGCTTGGGTCTGTCATGGGCGCACAGTAGACCCGCCCACTGACAATCCGGATGTCGCTCTTTGACGGGGAATCGGGGTGGGTCAAGTCCTGTGAGCGGCAACGTGGAACGTCGCAGTCACCTGTAGTGCGGGACGTCAGCGGAACACCTGCTCGATGCCGAAGACCAGCTGATGGGCTCGGGGCCAGCCCGCGTCGACGAACACGTCGCAGATCTGCCGCACCGCGGTGAGACACTCCGGCATGCGCAGCAGCTCCCGGTGATCGGCCAGGACGCGTTCCACGAGAGAGACACACAGGTCCAGCGCCAGAGAGTCGGAGGCGTAGACGACGGGCGCCCCGGGCGCGGTGAGCACATCACGCACCGCCAGCAGCGCCAGCCGAGGCCTCTCGTCGAACGCGTGCGCATACATCTGGATGAGGTGGTGCGTGACTCCGGGCACAGAGGCGTTCTGTAGCAGGTCCACCACGGGAGCGGCCTCATCGACCAGCCGTACCTGCTCCGCGGTCGCGGGTGAGCCGTCGTGGCCCGTGGCTCCGCTCCCCGCGCACAGCTGCAGGGCAATGTCGTCCAGCAGGCGGGCGCTGTCCTTGATACGGGCCCGGCCCGCGCTGTCCCACTGCTCGGCGGGTGTGGCGTAGGCCTGCTGGAGCACGGGGAGGGCAGCTTCGGCTAGCTCGGTGATCAGGGTGAGGGCACGAGCCCGGACGGCTTGATCATTATGATTCAGCAGGCCGCTCTCCCGCAGGGTGTGCAGGAGCGAGGCCCACACGGTGCGCACCTCCCAGCGCGCCCGCAGGTCCGTGAGGACGGTGGCGGCCTGGGGGACTGCCCGGTCCACCCACAGGTAGCCGGTGATCTCGGTGAGCGAGGCTGCGACGGAGCCGGGGGCATCGTCGGGCTCGACGCGTGCGGCCACCCGGGAGAGCAGGCTCATTCCCTTGCCGGGATCGCCGAGTTGCAGGCAGGCGACCTTCAGGACGGCGTTGAGGAGCATCGGGTCGGATTCGTGGTCGGCGAAGTGGTCCAGCAGATCCCATGCCGTATCCGGGTCCGTCTGGGCCAGGTTGTAGGCGCTGCGGGCGACGCAGATTCTGACCCAGGGTTCCGGGTGCTTGGCCAGACTGAGGATCGCGTCTTTCACCTCCTGCGTGTACCAGCCGGGCAGGCGGCTCAGCTGCAGGAGGCCCGTGGCGGCCCAGCCGCAGGCGTCGTCGGGGATCAGCCCGCTGAAGTGCTGGTCGGGAGCGACGGTCTGCTGCGGTGGGGCCTGCATGCTCAGCAGTACCTCGCGAGCCAGGTGTCTGGGACCGTCGGGTGCCTGGGCAGGGCGGGTGAAGCGTTCCGCTGCCTGGGCCAGGAGGAGCTCGGCGCGGTGGCGGACCGGTTCCGGCTGGGAGCCGGCTAGCGTGAAGAGCTCCCGAACGGCCGGTTCGATGGTGGCCATGGCGTCGTCAGACGGTGCTGTCGTCTGGTGTGTGTCGACGAACTGCTCTACTTGGGCGCTGAGTTGCTGGCATCTCTGCCTGTCTGCGCTGCTAGGAGGCGGGGCGGCTGCTGGGGGCGCGGCCGGTGCCAGGTCGCTGTACCCGCTGTCGGCGACAGCGGGGGACTGGTCTGCTGCGAGTTCGGCGTGGACCAGGTGGGCAGGGGAGAGTGCATCCACCAGCAGCTGGTACGGATCCGCCGCCCATCCAGGCCACGCGGCGTCCTGCGCGGGGCCGGTGCCCTTCAGCACACGGACGGCGTCCTCGAGACGGCCAGCTTGGTCCGGGGCGAGAGCCGGGTGCACGACGCTGATCAACCCGGCCAGGGGCGCAAGCAGGTCGGGGAAGTTGAACGTGCGGACCAATGCGTCGGCAGGAGAAGCCAGGTGTTGTGCCAGGGCGGCGTTGTCTGTGGCGGCCTTCAGCAGACGCCGCCACACGGCTGCTGCCTGGGGGGCTGCCGCCACCGCGTCCAGCAGCCCCTCAAGCTGCGCGGGTTCGGTGGTGGTGACGGCTTGCTGGAAGGCATCGAGCAGGGCGACCAGGTCGCGCCGCTGGTAGGAGCCCAGGTCCCACAGGCGGGAGTCGTCGGCGGCCACACGGATGACGCGGCCGGCCACCTCACCGGTGTGCTCCGTGACCGTGTCGGCGCCAGCGCGGCTGAGCCGGGTCAGGATGTTCAGAGCTCGGGTGACGTCAGCGCGGTAGACCGCCGGGAAATGCTGGATCAGCTGGTAGCGGTTGGCGCTGTAGTCCTGCTGTTGGGTGGACACCAGCGTCAGCACCACACCCGAGCCCATCTGGGTGGGCTCGGTGGATGCCTCGTCGTAACTCATGACATCCACATACAGGTCTTCCACCAGCTCCGGCAGGCATTGCAGCAGGCGGGGCACGTCCTGGGTGAGGGCGAAGAGATCGTTGTGGCCGCGCTCCGCCAACTGCCCGGGCTGCAGGGCCCGGTGCAGCAGGTCGGCGGTGTCCTGCGGGGCGCTGGAGGCGGTGTGGACGACTGCCGTGATGGCCAGCCGGGTACGCAGGGCGACGGGCAGCGTCCACAGATAGGCCAGGAGGGCTCGTGCCGCCCGGCCGCACTGCGCGAACGCGGGCGCGGGCAACGACTCGGATGCCAGGTCACAGACCAAGATGAGCAGGGCACCGGGAGCTGCCACGGAGTGCTGCGAGAGCCGTTCGGTCAGCTCGCACCAGACCCCCAGCCCGTCGGCGGTACTGCTCTTGACGGCAAGGGAGACGGCAACAGCCAGCGCATGCGCAAGATGTTGCGCCCCGGGTGCGCCCGCGATCACCTGGTCGAGCAAGGGGACCAGGGCCTCTGCAGTGCGGCAGCAGCGCACCACCACGTCGGCGACCGCCGCGGCTGCCATCCGCGGCATCGGCGCTTCCGCCAGTTTCAAGGCGAGCTGCCAGAACGTCGCAGGGCCCTGCCGCCAGGCCAGTTCCAGATACATGTCCACGCTGGGATGGGCGAACAGCAGCGCATCCGGATCGGCACTCAGACGGCCGGCCAGACCGTTGTTGCCGACACCGA
The DNA here is from genome assembly GCF_040643755.1 of Streptomyces sp. NPDC047079. Lineage (NCBI taxonomy): Bacteria > Bacillati > Actinomycetota > Actinomycetes > Kitasatosporales > Streptomycetaceae > Streptomyces > Streptomyces sp. NPDC047079. The sequence goes on along the minus strand of NZ_JBEYUZ010000020.1, from coordinate 170 downwards.
AATAGGCGCGGGCGAGGGCGTAGTCGAACAGGACGTGATGGGAGAACTGCACCGGCCCCAGCAGCCCGCTGTCCGTGAACCGCCCCGGGTTCGGTAGAGATCTCAGATTGTGGTTGTGACCTGGGGTTTCGTGAGTTCCGTGTAGTAGTTGGCTTCGTACTCGACGGGCG
>NZ_JBEYUZ010000019.1:0-113554 GCF_040643755.1 Streptomyces sp. NPDC047079 | reverse complement strand
ACAACCCAAGACCCTTCACCTGGACGAAGACCGCTGACGAGATCTTCGAACGCCTCACCGGATATCTGAACCGAATCAAAGACTCAGGACACTAGCCTCCCTGTTTCGCTTCAGGTGGCTGAGCCGGTCTGAGCGGGTGTGCAGTGGTGGTTTCGGCTGCTCGTCGTCGACGGGCATGGCCGGGGCCCGACACGCGGGTCGGGTGCTCCAGGGTCCTCGGGTTGTGGGCGGGCAGGGGCGGTGTCATGGCTCAGGTGGCTGGCCGGGGTAGGGCCGTGAGGCGTACGAATGCGCTGGTCAGCTCGTTTCGCCGGGGCCAGGTTGCGGAGATGCGCGGGTGAAGGCGGCGACCGCCCCGGGTGATGCGGGCAGCTGCGTGCAGCAGCCGGTAGCGGAGTTTCTTCGGTTCGGCGGTGGCCAATTCGCCTTCCAGCAGCAGTGTTTGAGTCCAGGCGAGCAGGTCGGCGCCGGTCAGGACCAGCTCCCATTTCGTGATCCCCCTGTGGGGTGCCATAAGTCGGTGGACCTGGGCGTTCGTCAGTTCCCATGCCGGTGCTGCCCGCCACGGGCGTTCAGACGTGCGCGTTGGGGAACCACGACGTAGGCCGGGTCCTTGGTCGAGGCGACGCCCGCGTCGAAGGTGCCGAACCGCTGAAGGGCGCTGCCGGCCAGCAGGGCGAGCCCGGCGGCGGCAGCGGCGGGGCGGCTGCGGCGGGCGACGGTGACGGCGGCCAGGGCACCGGCGAGGGTGAGGTATTCGGATGCCCGGCGCAGCCGATGGGCCCGGCCTCTGGAGTAGGCCTTGGTCTCCAGGCCCGGGCGGCGTTCGATCAGCCGGGCGGCGACGAGTTCGGCACTCGCCCCGAGGGCCGCGAGCTGTCGGGCGGGGCCCGCCTCGTGCACGGGGGCCAGCAGCATCCCGAGCCCCGCGCCGCTCGCCGCCGCGGACCCCGCGAACAGGAAGGGCAATTCCCGGCGTGCCTCGTGCCAGGCCGGCACAGCCGTCTGGGAGAGCAGCACCGCGGTGTAGGACGCCAGAGCGGGCGCGAACGCGGCCGAGGACAGGCCTCCCAACCGGCCGACCCGAGCCGGCAGGCGGCCGGGCAGCATGGCGCGCAGGGAGCTCGGCAGCAGCTCGGTCATGGCGGCCAGGCCGCTGCCGGGTCCGTAGGCGACAAGGATCCATGTACCGACGGACATCGGTGAACTGGGTTTGGCCACCCGCAGCATGTGGTGGAAGCGTTCGGGACGACCGAGGTCTGCGATCAACAGGTAGCTGCTGGCCAGCAGGGCACCGAAGCCGCCCAGGCGTCCGGCGCGGCAGAGGGCCGGACGGCCGGTCAGGTCGGCGCCGGCGGAGAGCAGGGCGGCACCGGCCGACAGGCCGCCGGTGAACAGGTAGGCCGGCACCTTCCACTCCCACACCGGCGGTTTCAGTACCGGCCGCCCGTAGTAGGAGCGGAACTCCGAGTCCGCTACGACGCCCTGGTCGTCGTGCCGGTCGCGGCCCGCGCCGAACGTGGGCGCATGCAGGTCGGCGGCGCCCGCGTCGCTGCGCGGCTCGCGCAGGGGTCCGTCGTCGTCGTTCATCGGCGACCCTCCCTGACGAAGACGGCGGCGGTGGCCGCGAGCAGAGCGGAGGCCGCCACCGCGGCGTGCTTCCACATGGACGGCAGGTCACGCGTGGGCACGACGGGGTCCGGCGGCAGTCCGTAGGCCTCCGGTTCGTCGAGCAGCAGGAAGAAGGCGCCGTCGCCGCCCACTCCGTCCTCGGGATCGCGCCCGTACAGCCGTGCCTCGCTCACGCCCGCCTCGTGCAACTGTTCCAGTCGCCGGTCGGCCCGCTCCCGCAGTTCGTCGAGCGGCCCGAACTGGATGGAGTCGGTCGGGCAGGCCTTGGCGCAGGCGGGTTCGAGGCCCCCGCGCAGGCGGTCGTGGCACAGGGTGCACTTCCAGGCCCGGCCGTCGTCGGGCCGCCGGTCGATGACCCCGTAGGGACAGCCGGACACGCAGTAGCCGCAGCCGTTGCAGATGTCGGGCTGCACCACCACGGTGCCGAACTCGGTGCGGAAAAGCGCTCCGGTGGGGCAGACGTCGAGGCATCCGGCGTGGGTGCAGTGCTTGCACACGTCGGAGGACATCAGCCAGCGGAAGTCGGTACGGGTGTCCGCGCCGGTACCGGCGCCGGGCAGGTCGAAGGAGGGGAAGCCCAGGTCGACGGGCTCGGTGCCCAGTTCGCCACCGCCCCGGGGCGCGTCCCGCAGGGCGTCCGCGACGACCTCGGCGGTGTGCTCGGCGGCCGAGGGCCCGGTGGGCAGGTCGGACAGGCCGGGGTCCTGTCGTCCCAGGGGGCGTTCCTGCTCGATGAAGGCGACGTGCCGCCAGGAACTCGCGCCGAGCATGCCGGTGTTGTCGAAGGACATGCCCAGCAGGTCGAGGCCGTCCTCCGGGACGTCGTTCCACTCCTTGCAGGCGACTTCGCACGCCTTGCAGCCGATGCACACGGAGGTGTCGGTGAAGAAGCCGACCCTGGGCGGGTGGTCGCGGTGGCCGGCGTCCGCGGCGGGGTCCTCAAGGGGCCCGTACAGACTGTGCTCGTCCGTCATGGGGAATCCTCCCCCCGGTGGGGCTCGGTGTGGGTCGGCCTGTGGTCGCCGCCCGTCGTCACGATGCGGGTGCCGGTTTGCGGTGTGATCCCGGCCCGGCGGCGGTAGTCCTGGACGTATGCGAGGAGGGCGGGCCCTCTGGGCCGTCGTCCGGGGCGGATGTCGCACGTCAGGACCTTGCTCTCCTGGATCAGCACGTTCGGGTCGGCCACCACTCCGATCAGGTCGTTGACGACGTCGCCGGTGGTGAGCCCGACGCCGCCCCAGTGGTAGGGCATCCAGACCTGGTGGACGGTCCGGTCCTCGACACGAAGCGGCGCCATCCGGTCGGTGACGAAGACGCGGGCCTCCACCGCTGTCCGGCTGGTGATCACGTGGGCCCAGTCCAGATGGCGCAGGCCGCGTTCGGCCGCGAGCTCCGGCGACACCTCCACGAACAGCTCGGGCTGCAGCTCCGACAGGTACGGCAGTTGGCGGCTCATGCCCCCGGCGGTGTGGTGCTCGGTGAGCCGCGACGCCGTGAGCACGAAGGGGAACACCTCCACGTGCGCCTCGGGGGGAGCCGGGTTGGAGGGGTTGTCGCGGCGCCCGTAGACCTTCCTCGTGGGGTTGGCCTGCTGGCCGTACAGGAGGTTGCGCACGGGCGACTCGTGCGGCTCGTAGTGGGTGGGCAGCGGGCCGTCCGCCAGGCCGGTGGGCGCGAACAGCCACGCCTTCCCGTCGGACATCATGATGAACGCGTCCTCGCCGCTCAGGGCCTGCGGCCCCGATGCGCCCTCGGGAGGCCGGTAGTGGGGCGGCTTGTCCTTCTCGAAGTCCGGGGTGTCGTGTCCAGTCCACTCCCCGCGGTCCTCGTCCCACCAGACGAGGGCCTTGCGCTCGCTCCAGGGCCTGCCCTGCGGATCGGCGGAGGCACGGTTGTAGAGCACCCGCCGGTTCAGCGGCCAGGTCCAGCCCCACTCGGCATCGTAGGGCCCCTGCTCGAAGCGGGATTTGCGGCGCCGGGCCTGGTTGGTCTCGTCGGCGTACACGCCGCTGTAGATCCAGCAGCCGCAGGCCGTGCTGCCGTCGGCCTTGAGGTCGGGGTAGCCGCCGACGGTCCGGCCGGTCCGCAGGTCGATGCCGTTGATATGGCGCAGCACGTCCGCCGCGGACGGTTCGTCGCCCTCGGTGCGGTAGTCCCAGGCAAGGTCGAGCACGGGCCGGTCGCGGTCGTCGGTCGACCCGGCCAGCTTGTCCTTGACGCGCCTGCCGAGGTGGTAGAAGAACCACAGCTCCGACCGCTGGTCGCCGCTCGGTTCGACGGCCTTGTCCCGCCACTGCAGCATCCGCTGGGTCTGGGTGAAGGTGCCGGCCTTCTCCACGTGCGAGGCGGCGGGGAAGAAGAACACCTCCGTGCGGCAGCGCTCGCTGGCGATCTCCCCGGTCTCGACCTCGGGGGCGTCCTTCCAGAACGTGGCGCTCTCGATCATGGTCAGGTCGCGGACGACGAGCCAGTCGAGGTTGGCCATGCCGAGGCGCTGGAGGCGGCCGTGCGCGGACCCGACCGCGGGATTCTGACCGAGCAGGAAGTAGCCGAAGACCTTCCCGTCGACCATGTCCATGGCGGTGCGGTAGGTGCCGTGATCGCTGTTGATGCGGGGCAGGTAGTCGAAGCAGTAGTCGTTCTCCGCTGTCGCCGCCTCACCCCAGTACTCCTTGAGCAGGGAGATCATGTAGGCGTCGGCGTTGCCCCAGAACCCCTTCTGGTCGGGGCGGCGAATGCCGTCCAGGTAGGCGGTCAGGTTCTCGTGGGTGGTGTCCGGCATCGGCAGGTAGCCGGGCAGCAGGTTGAACAGGGTCGGGATGTCCGTGGAGCCCTGGATGCTGGCGTGCCCGCGCAGGGCGTAGATGCCTCCGCCGGGGCGGCCGATGTTGCCCAGCAACAGCTGGATGATCGAACCGGTCCGGATGTATTGGGCGCCGACGGAGTGCTGGGTCCAGCCGACGCTGTACACCAGCGCGGCGGTGCGTTCCCGGCCGGAGTTCTCCGTCCAGGCCCGGCACACGTCCAGGAACCGTTCCCGGGGCACCCCGCAGATCCGCTCGACCATCTCCGGGGTGTAGCGGGCGAAGTGCCGCTTGAGCACCTGGAAGACGCAGCGTGGGTGCTGCAGCGTGGGGTCGGCGGCGATGTCTCCGGCGCCTCCCTCGACGACCGGGCCGCCGGCACCGTGCTGGTAGGCCGCGGCCTGCTCCTTGTGACGCTTCCCCGGGCGCTCCTCGGCCTCGATGCCCTCGTACATCCAGCTGGAGGGTTCGTAGGAGGCGGTGTGCGGGTCGTAGCCGCTGAACAGTCCGTCCAGGTCCTCGGTGTCCTGGTAACGATCGCTCAGCAGGAACGGGGCGTTGGTGTACGCCTGTACGTACTCCTTGAAATGGAGGTCGTTGGACAGGATGTGGTTGATGACGCCCCCGAGGAACGCGATGTCGGTGCCGACCCGCAGCGTGACGTGCTGGTCGGCCAGTGCGCTGGTCCGGGTGAAGCGCGGATCGATGTGGATGACCCTGGCGCCGCGTGCCTTGGCCTCCATCACCCACTGGAAGCCGACCGGATGGGCCTCGGCCATGTTCGAGCCCATGATGACGATGCAGTCGGCGTTGATCAGGTCCTGCTGGTAGTCGGTGGCGCCGCCGCGTCCGAACGAGGCTCCCAGACCGGGAACCGTGGCGGAGTGTCAAATACGCGCCTGGTTCTCGATCTGGAGCGCGCCCAGAGCGGTGAACAGCTTTTTGATCAGATAGTTCTCTTCATTGTCCAGCGTCGCGCCGCCGAGACTGGCGATGCCCATGGTGCGGCGGAGTGTGTTCCCGGAGTCGTCGGTGTCCTGCCAACCCCTGCGGCGGGCGTCCAGCACCCGGTCGGCCACCATGTCCATGGCCGTGTCCAGATCGAGGTCCTGCCACTCGGTGGCGTACGGCGGACGGTAGCGGACCTTCTGCTCACGCTGCGGGCCGGTGACGAGCTGCTTGCTGGCGGATCCCTTCGGGCACAGCCGGCCGCGCGAGATCGGGCTGTCCGGGTTGCCCTCGATCTGGATGACCCGGTCGTCCTTGACGTAGACACGCTGCGCGCAGCCCACGGCGCAATAGGGGCAGACGGAGTCCGCGACTCGGTCCGCGCGGTCGGTGCGGGGTCCGAGAGCTGCCGAGCGCGGGGACTCGGCCGCCTTGCCCCGGCCAAGCCGGTCGGGGCCGGTGAGCTGCCGGTATACGGGCCACTGACCGATCCACCGTTCCAGGCCCATACGCTCGCTCCTTCATGGGTGTCATACGCCTTGATCGACGCTACTCGTGCGGGGACCGAGCGCAAGCCGACACTGAATGCACCCGATGCCGCACAGCCGGTACGCCGGTGCGTACCGACGATGCCAGCATCCACCGGAGTCCATCCGCGGCGGCCTGGACGGCGCGGCATCAACAGGGCGACGCTGCTTGTGAGCGGGCCCGGTGACAGCGTCTGTCGCGGTTCGCGGCGCGATCAGGTAATCAGGAACGGTGAACAAGGACCCGACCGACCCCTTCGTGCATGTCCGGGGCGCCGGTGAGAACAACCTGCGGAACATCGATGTCGACGTTCCGCGGGACGCGATGGTCGCCTTCACCGGCGTCTCCGGTTCGGGCAAGTCCTCGCTCGCGTTCGGCACGCTCTACGCGGAGGCCCAGCGGCGCTACTTCGAGTCCGTGGCACCGTACGCCCGAAGGCTGTTGCAACAGGTCGGCGCACCGCACGTGCAGGAGATCACCGGACTGCCACCGGCCGTGGCCCTGCAGCAGCGACGCGGGTCGCCCAGCTCGCGTTCGACGGTCGGCACCCTCACCACGCTGTCCAATCTGCTGCGCATGCTGTACTCCCGCGCCGGGACCTATCCGCCCGGGGCCGCACGGCTGGAAGCCGAGTCGTTCTCACCCAACACCGCGGCCGGCGCCTGCCCGGAGTGCCACGGACTGGGCGTCGTGCACGACGTCGCCGAGGATCTGCTCGTCCCGGATCCCTCGCTGAGCATCCGCGAGGGGGCGATCGCCGCCTGGCCGGGCGCCTGGCAGGGAGCCAACCTGCGCAGTGTCCCGGGACTGGCTGCTGTACACGGACGAGCAGCCCTCCGTGTACGTCGAGCCGGAGGAGGACCGCGTCGACTACGGCTACCAGGGCAGGTTCTGGAGCGCCCGCAAGCACGTCATGCACGTCCTCGCCGACTCCAAGAGCGAGAAGATGCGCGAACGGGCGCTCCGGTTCGTCAGAAGTGTGCCCTGCCCCGCCTGTCGCGGCAGCGGACTGCGGCCCGAGGCGCTCGCCGTGACCTTCGCCGGACGTTCCATCGCCGAGATCAACGCGATGCCGCTCACCGAGGTCGTGGCGCTGCTGCGGCCCGTCGCGGGGCGGTCCGAGGCCGACGCCACCACGTCGACCGCCCGATCCGGGGAGACGACCGAGGTCGCGGTCCGGATCTGCGGCGATCTGGTCGCGCGGATCGACGTACTGCTCGACCTGGGCCTGGGATATCTCAGCCTCGGACGCCGCTCGACGACCCTGTCGCCCGGCGAGGCGCAGCGCCTGCGGATCGCCACCCAGCTGCGCTCGGGGCTGTTCGGCGTCGTCTACGTCCTCGACGAACCCTCCGCGGGCCTGCACCCGGCAGACGCGGAACCGCTGCTGGACGTGCTGGACCGCCTCAAGGCGGCGGGCAACTCGCTGTTCGTCGTGGAGCACGACATGGACGTCGTACGGCGGGCGGACTGGGTGGTCGACATCGGCCCCGGTGCGGGCGAGGGCGGCGGACGCGTGCTGTACAGCGGGCCGGTCGCCGGTCTTGAGCGGGTCGCGGAGTCGGCCACGAGCCAGTACCTGTTCGGGCGCGCCCAGCCGCTCGATCACCGCCCGCGCACACCCCACGGCTGGCTGCACCTGCGCGGCGTGTCCCGCCACAATCTGCACGACGTGTCCGTGGACGTACCGCTCTGCGTGCTGACGGCGGTGACGGGCGTGTCCGGTTCCGGAAAGTCGACGCTGGTGACGCAGGTGCTCGCCGAGGTCGTCCGCGGCCACCTCGGACTCGTACCCGAGGAACCCGACGAGGCGCAGCTGGAGGTCGACGTCCAGGACGCGTCGGGGGTTGAGTCGTTCGACCGGCTGGTCCTGGTCGACCAACGGCCCATCGGCCGAACTCCCCGGTCCAACCTGGCCACGTACACCGGGATGTTCGACGCGGTGCGCAAGCTGTACGCGGCGACGGACGAGGCCAGGGCGCGCGGCTACTCGGCCGGGCGGTTCTCCTTCAACGTGCCCGAAGGGCGGTGCGAGACCTGCCAGGGCGAAGGATTCGTCGCGGTGGAACTGCTGTTCCTGCCCGGCACCTACGCGCCGTGCCCGACCTGCCAGGGGGCCCGGTACAACGCCGAAACGCTGGAAGTCACCTACCGCGGCAAGAACATCGCGGAAGTGCTGGCGCTCTCCGTCGACGCCGCCGCCAAGTTCCTGTCCGCCGTCCCGGCCGCCTCCCGCAGTCTGGAGACGTTGCGCGAGGTGGGACTGGGGTACCTGCGGCTGGGCCAGCCCGCGACGGAACTCAGCGGCGGTGAGGCGCAACGCATCAAACTGGCCACCGAACTGCAGCGAGCCCGCCGCGGGCACGCGCTCTACCTGCTCGACGAGCCGACGGCGGGGCTGCACCCCTCGGACATCGCACTGCTGCTGCGACAGTTGCACCGGCTCGTCGACGCCGGCAACACGGTCGTCCTCGTCGAGCACGACCTGGACACGATCGCCACCGCCGACTGGGTCATCGACCTCGGCCCGGGCGGCGGCGACGCGGGCGGGCGGGTGGTCGCGGCGGGCCCGCCGGCCAAGGTGGCGAGGGCCCGCCGCAGCGCCACGGCACCCTATCTCGCGGCCCGGCTCGCGGGCTCCTGACGACAGCACGAGGGGCTGAGCACCGGTCAGCCGGGTTCGGGGCAAGCTGAGCGTCCCGCTTGTCCCAGGCCGCGCTGCCGGCCCACGCTCATCAGAAGTGCGGGCGTGGCAAGCGACCCGGTGACCGCACGATGACGGACCCTCTTCCCGAACGATCGCGGCGATGTCGGCGCGCGTCGACGTCGTCGGCGGTATGCCGCTTGACCCGGCCACGGCCCGGGACCGCCACGTACCGGGTCATCCGCTTGGGTGAGCACCCCTGGCCGTGGTTGTGCCACGAGCGGCCGGGTACTCGAGTGCAGCCACCGTGAGGGGCGCCCGCAGGAGCCCAGGCCGTCACGGCTCGACGGCTGCGGGGCACCCGGCGTCCTACGTCCCCCTGCGAGGCCTCCGATGAGCCGTCTCTTCTCGCCGCTCACCCTCCGCGGCACGACCTTTCCGAACAGGGCCTGGGTGGCCCCCATGTGCCAGTACAGCTCGGTCGACGGCTATCCGCAGGACTGGCATCTGGTCCATCTCGGTTCCCTGGCACGCGGCGGGTCCGGCCTGGTCATGCAGGAGGCCACGGCAGTGGAACCTGAGGGCCGGATCACCCCTTCCGACGCCGGCATCTGGGATGACGGGCAGGCCGCCGCGTACAAGCGGATCACCGACTTCGTCCACGGGCAGGGAGCCATTGCCGGCATCCAGATCTCCCATGCCGGCCGCAAGGCGTCGACGGCACCGCCCTGGGAGGGTGACGTGTACGTCGAACCGGAGGCCGGAGGATGGCAGACGGTCGCACCGTCACCGCTGCCATTCGGCGACTGGCCGGCCCCGCGGGAGCTCGGCGCGGACGACATACGCGCTCTGGTCCGGGCCTTCGGCGAGGCCGCCGCGCGGGCGCTGTCCGCCGGCTTCGAGGTTCTGGAGATCCACGCCGCGCACGGCTATCTGCTGCACCAGTTCCTGTCCCCGCTGTCCAACCACCGCAGCGACGAGTACGGAGGCGATCTCGACGGGCGCAGCCGTTTCCTGGTCCAGGTCACCGACGCCGTACGGGCGCAGTGGCCGGAGGACCGCCCGCTGTTCGTACGCTTCTCGGCCACGGACTGGGCCGACGGCGGCTGGACCCCGGAGGAGACGGTCGAGCTGTCGCGGCACCTGGTGGCCCACGGCGTCGATCTGGTGGATGTCACCAGCGGCGGGCTCGTCCACAACGCCCGTATCGAAGTGGAGCCCGGCTACCAGGTGCCCTTCGCCCGAGCCGTCCGCGAGGGCGCGGCCCTGCCCGTCTCCGCGGTCGGCCTGATCACCGCACCGGAGCAGGCCGACCAGATCCTCGTGGACCGCTCGGCTGACGCGATCATGCTCGCGCGCGAACTGCTGCGCAACCCGACCTGGCCGCTCCGCGCGGCCCACGTGCTCCGTGACGACGTCCCGTGGCCGAAGCAGTACGAGCGTGGCCGCCCGCGTCACGGCTGAGGCACCCGGGAATCGGACGCAAGGCGAAGAGGTCTCCTCCTATATGAGCGATCCATGCGGCAATGCCGCCTTTCCCGTACTTCCGAGCGAGTCGGTACGTGGGTGCTGGCAGCCGACCGTGTCGGCACACTGCAGCAGATAATCGGTCGCCGTCGCGTTGCGCGACCGCGCACCCGGTCCCGGCGCGCTCTCGGCGCAGTCCGCTGCCCTTCCTGACCTCCCAGCGCATGCGACACCGGTTGTCTGGGAGGCGCGGACCTGGGCACTCGGTGCGGGTGCGCGTGACACGGATCCGCGGCAGACGGGAGGCACGAGATGTCTGCGGAATCGGCCGGAACGATCGCGCTCCCCTCCGGTGAGGAGATCGCGGCGCTGGGGCAGGGCACCTGGTACCTGGGCGAGGACCCGGCCCGGCGGGAACAGGAGATCGCCGCGCTGCGGCTGGGCGTGGACCTGGGCATGACCGTCGTCGACACGGCGGAGATGTACGGCGACGGGGCAGCCGAGGAGCTCGTCGGGGAGGCCCTGCGGGGACGCCGGGAGGAGGTCTTCCTCGTCAGCAAGGTGCTGCCCGGCCACGCCGACCGGAAGGGCACCGTCGCCGCCTGCGAGGGCAGCCTGCGGCGGCTCCGTGCGGAACGGCTGGACCTGTACCTGCTGCACTGGCGGGGACGGTGGCCACTCGAGGAGACCCTTGCGGGATTCACCGACCTGATGGAGGCGGAGAAGATCCGTTACTGGGGCGTGAGCAATCTGGACGTCGCCGACATGGCCGAGCTGACCACCCTCCCCGGCGGCGACGCCGTGGCCGCCGACCAGGTGCTGTACAACCTCTCCCGGCGCGGCATCGAGTGGGATCTGCTCCCCTGGTGCCGCGAGGCCGGGGTGACGGTCATGGCCTACTCCCCGATCGAGCAGGGGCGGCTGCTGAAGGTCGAGGCACTGGGTGCCGTGGCCCGGGCCCTCGGAACCACGCCGGCCCAGGTCGCACTCGCCTGGGTGCTGGCACAGGGGGTGGCCGCGATCCCGCGTTCCGGATCACCCGACCACGTTCGGGAGAACCGCGGCGCGGTGGACCTCCACCTTCCCATCGAGGCGCTCGACGCCCTCGACGAGGCGTTCCCGCCGCCCAGCGGGCCCACGCCTCTGGAGATGCTGTGAAGGAGTTGACAGGATGGCGTGCCCCCTGCTCGTCGTCGGGATGGGGGGTTCGCTGCGCACCCCGTCGACCAGCCTCACCGCACTGTGTGTGGCGGTCGAGGGGGCGGACGATGCAGGCGCCGACACCCAGGTGATCGACCTCAAGCGGCTGGATCTTCCGTTCTACACGTCCGAGCACGGAATCCCTGCGTCCGCCCGTCGGCTTGCGGACACCGTTCAGGCAGCCGACGCCCTGCTGTGGAGCAGCCCGACATACCACGGGTCGGTCAGCGGCGCGTTCAAGAACGCAGTGGACTGGCTCGCCCTCCTGGCCGACCACGACCCGCCCTACCTCAGCAACAAACCCGTGGGGATGCTGACGACCGCCGGTGGGGTGCAGGGCCTGCAGGCGATCAACGCGATGGAGTTCATCGTGCGGTCGCTGCGCGGCTGGGCCGTGCCGCTGGTGTTCGCGGTCCCGCGGTCCTCCCGGGTCTTCGATGGCGACGGACGCCTCACCGACCAGGCGGTCGCGGACCAATTGCGCGGCCTCGGCACGGAGGTGACCAGGGCAGCCCTGCAGTTCCGGGCGGAGGGCACGTGCGACTACGCGCAGGAGCGGCCGTCCGGAGCCGTCCGGGACTGAGCCCGGCCATGTCACGCCGGGGGCGCCGGGGTCGTGCTTCCTCAGGGCCCGGTCCGCCCCACGGGCCGCCGGTGCTCGCCGCGCGCTCTGGGGCGTCCGGGCGGGAAGTGGGGCAGCACGTGTTCGGCCAGTTCGTCGATCACTTCGGCGACCGGGCGGCGGCTGTGCTTGAAGTTGATCATCAGCTGGTCGATGCCGATGTCCTGCCAGGCCCGCATCATCGCCAGGAACGACACCCGGCCCACCGAGAAGCCCTGGTGGATGCGCCGGGGCAGGGCCAGCGGGTCCTCGGTCAGGTCCAGATAGGTGGCCTGGGCGTACGGCTTGAACCCACCGCCATCGTCCCGGGTCAGCTCCCGCCACCGCTGGATGTTCTCGGCCTGCTGCTGGAGCGGCGGGGTGTAGTACAGCCAGCCGTCCATGTTGTCGGCGATCCACCGGACGTCCTGCCTGCCGCGTCCCGTCATCAGTACGGGGATCCGCCGGTACACCGGCTTGGGCAGCAGATCGGTGCCGTGCATCCGGCCGAGCGGCGACTCCACGTGCGGGAAACGGTGCTCGAGGACGACATGGAAGTACTCCAGCGACTGCCGGAACCTCTCGGCCCGGCCGCCCGGGTCCTGACCGAAGGCCGGGAACTCCACGGGCCGGTCACCGGTGGCCACCCCGAGCAGGAGCCGTCCGCCTGACAGCTGGTCCACCGAGGCGGCCGCCTTGGCGGTGTGCAATGGATGCCGCAGCGGCATGACGATGCTGGCGGTCCCCAGTGTGATCGAGGTGGTGCGGGCGCTGAGCTGCCCCAGGTACACCCACGGGTCGAAGACCTGCCCGGCGTCCCCGAAGCTCGGGTCCAGCAGTGGCACGTCCCGGACCCACACCGAGGCGAAGCCGGCCCGCTCGGCCTGCTGGATCCGCTCGATGTGCCCGGCCAGGGACGGCACGGGCCCGTCGAAGCCCTCCAGGGGCGTGATGGCGCCCACGGTCATCCTGCCGCCGGGATACGCCCTGGCCATGGCCGCGTGCTCGGAGAACGGCCGCTGCGCTCCGCCTTCGACGTCCACGGGTGCGCCGGCAGAAGGAACTGTCGATTCTGTCATGCGATTCTCCGGCGATTTCATGCCGAGTCCGGGCACATCAGACGCGTGCTGAGGTTGCCCGACCGGAGGCCCTCGCGCATCCCCTCGCCGACGTAGCGCCAACGCCTCAACAGGAGTTGGTTCTGCGCACCGTGTGGCGGGACGCGGGAGACGAACGCGGTGCCGTAGGCGTCTTGGGAAAGCACGGTGAGGTGGTGCGGCCGGGGGCCGTCCCCCGGATCTGCCAGTCGGAGATGACCCGCATGTCGTGGAAGAACAGCCCCTGCGGCACCTCGGCCTCCATGTCGCCCGAGGTTGCCCGAGACGCAAAACGTCGGCCCCTCGATCAGTGTGACGGTGACGGCCGTGAGTACGGCCGGTTCCGTCTCCTCGATGACGGCGCCGACCTCGTCGGTCATGGCTCCTCCTAGCCCGGGGCGCCGACGAGAGCCTCGAAGTCCCGGGGCAGCTGGGACATTACGTGGCGGAACTCGCCATTACTGACCGCGTCCCTCAGGGTGCTCAGCTCCGCCCGTACGCCCTCACGGGCCTCGTCCGGGCTCACCCCTGCTCGCCTGCTCACCCGATCGACGAACTCGTCGAGTCCGAAGGGCTCGGCCTCCGGGGTGGGAGAGACCAGCGGTTCCTTCAGCGGCTTGGGCAGTTCGGACGCGAGGTCCTCCGCCTCGCCCCTGGTGAGCCGCTCGGCCAGGGTTTCCAGGGTGGCGCGGGTGAGGGGCTCCGCCTTCTCCGGGGGGACAGGGGCGCGCCGGGTGATGGTGTCGAGGAAGGTCTTGTAGTCCATGAGCCGTCCTTTTCCTGAAGCTTTGCAACTGCCTGGCGTGGGACCTGAGACAGCCACCGAAGGGTGCGTCGTGCGTGTAGGGGTGCGCTGATGCGCGTCATGGTGCATGCGCCTCAGCAGACGCCGAGTGGAATCGGACATTTCCATGCTCCCGATGTGGGCCACACTCTGCCTGCTCCCGGCAGGAGGAAGGGCGGCGGGCTCGATAGACCTCAGAGCGCAAGTGCAGACGGCCTCCGCCACGGCGCAGGGGACGCCGGCGCCGGTCTGCCGGACGTGCGTCAGGGCGCCGTGCCTGTGGGCGCGGTCGACTCTCCCGCCGTCGCGTTTCCGGCCGGCCCGTTCGGCATCGAGAGCGTTCGACAGCGGCGCGCTGTCAGCCGATGTCGATCAGCCACACTTCCAGTTCGATCGACGGGGGGCACGGCCGGCGCGGCTCCCACCCGCACCCAGAGATGGGCGCGGTGCGGCAACTCCGGCACGCCCCGGAGGGACCGCTGGACGGTGACGGCTGACGCGGAACCCTTCGATCGGCAAGATCAGCGCCGCGCCGGCTGTCACACCGGGCGGGGACTGGCAGTCTTGAGGGAGGTGCAGCCACCGGCGGGACACGGTGATCGCGGTGTATGCGGGTACCCGTCTGGTTGAGGGTTCCCGGGCCACGCCGCGCGCCCCGCCTGCACGCCGGTCGGCGGCCCCACGAAAGTCGCTAGCGGGGGCCGGAACGCTTCGGGAGGCCCAGCCACGGACCAGGACACCGCGCAGCAACGAGTACCCGCAGGCACTGTGGGGCCGGCCGGGCAGGTGGGGGATGTCTGGACGTCCGCGTGGGACCGGGTCATCGCCTCCGATCCCGGGTTCATCCGGCTGCTGAAGGCTCTGCGCATCGTCTTGAGCGTGCTGCTGGCCGTCGTCGTGATGAGTGCGCTGCACATCCCTCTTCCGCTCCTGGTCACCGGTGCGACGGCGGCGGAGGTCTTCTCGTTCGCCGTCTCCGATCCGCACCGGCGCGATCAGGCGATCACGCTGGCTCTGGGACTGCCGACCGGTCTTACCGCGCTGGCCTCCGGAGCCCTGCTGGTGCACCACCGATTGGTGAGCGACGTGGTCTGCGTCCTGGTGATCTTCGCGGCCGCTTACGCGCGACGGTTCAGCAGACGGTGCAGCGCGTTGGGCGTCATCGCCTTCCAGATGTTCTTCATCACCCAGTTCGTCAGGCCTCACCCGCAGTGGCTGCCTCAGCTGTGCCTGCTGCTGGTGATCGGTGCGGTCTGCAGCGCGGTGGTGAGGTTCGGGCTCGTCCCGACGTCGTCGCAGGGCACCCTGCAACGACTGCTTGAGGCGTTCCGCGCGCGACTGGTGCAGCACCTCGAGGCAGTCATCGACCTGGCTCGGCAGAAGCCGGGAACACCTGGCGCCGAACGGGCCGTGCGCCGTCTGCGGCGGCGCACGGCTGCCCTGCATCAGGCAGCACTGATGATCCAGGACCACTTGGACGACACGATCCGGGAGCACTGCACGGCAGCCCATGTCCAGCGGCGCATCGCCGAGGCCGAAGTCGCCGCCGAACACCTCGCGGTCCTGCTGACAGGGGCGCTCGGCCTGCAGGGGGTCAATCCCGTCGCCAGCGACATCACCGAGCGCACCGGCCGCGTGCCACCGGACGTCTCGGTACCGCTGCGCACGGCCGACGAGCAGGTCATCCACCGTCTTATCGCCGATCTGCACGCGCTGAAAGTGGTCGCCGGGCGGGCTCCCGGCAGCGACCACGGTGTCGGCCTGAAGATCGTGCGGGACCGGCTCCTGGGCTACCGCGACGACGAACGGCTGCCCGACGCGCCCCCTGCCGTGCAGGACGTGTTCCGGGCGATCGGCGACGTCAGCCGAGCCCTGCTCGGCCTGCGCCTGGCACTGACAGGGCCTGACGAGAGCGAGGAGAGTCCGGACGACAGCCCCGAGACCGTGCGCTGCCGGGAGGAGCTGCAAACCGAGGACGCCGTCCTCGACGCCGAGGACGCCCTAAGGGAGAAGTCCGAGGAGGAGGGCGAACCGGCCGGCCTGGAACGCACGACCACCCGCATCGCCGTGCAGGTTTCCCTCGCCTCGGCCCTGGCGATCGTGGGTGGCGAACTGCTGTCGCCGCAGCGCTGGTACTGGGCCGTCTTCACCTGCTGGGTGGTGTTCGTCAACACCTCCTCGGCCGGAGAAATACTGGTCAAAGGGTCCCGGCGCCTAGTGGGCACCCTGCTCGGCGTCCTGGCCGGAATCGGCTTGGCCGGCCTGGTCGGCAACCAGCCCTGGGCCGCGTTCACGCTGGTCATGCTGTGCCTGTTCGGGACTTTCTACGCGATCTCCTACGCGGTGGTGTCCTTCTTCGTCACCGCGATGATCGGGCTGCTTTACACGCTGTTGCACAGCTTCACCCCGGACCTGCTCGTGATACGGCTGGGCGAGTCCGCGCTGGGGGCCGCCTGCGCGGTCGTGGTGGGCCTGCTGGTGTTGCCGGTGCGGACGCAGGAGCGCACCGAGGAGCAGATCCGCGAAGTGCTCTCACGACTGCGTGAGGTGACCGGCCAGGGTGTGGCCGAGCTCGGCGGCGGTCGCCCCGTCGACCTGCTCCACCGTTCACGGGCCTTGGACAGCGCACTGGCCGATCTGCGGACCACCACTCTGCCGCTGCGCCATCCGATCACCCCCTTGCGCCGTCGCCGGCGGCTCACCCGTTACGTCCTGGGACTGCTGGAGACGGCCGCCTACCACGCCCGCAACCTCGCGGCCATCGCCCAGCCCGCGCCAGGCAGTCGGGGGATCGTGAGCGATGCGCGGCTATCCGAGGCGGCAGGACGCGTAGACCGCAACCTCGGCGCGCTCATCGAGTGCCTGCAGACCAAGGGTGGCTGCCGGGAGCCTCTCGACGCCGAGGCGGGAACCGCCACCGCGCAGAAGGACTCCGAAGCCCCTCACGCCCCCGGATCCGGAAGGCGGACGGCGCCGGAGACGGAGCAGCAGCGAAACCGGCTCACTCAGGTGGCACTGCGTCATCTGCAGCGGGTGGACGAAGACGTCCTGGGGCTCGCTCGCCCGCTCGGCATGGGATTCAAGGAACAGCAGGCCAAGCCGGACACCCGGCCGGCGGAGACAGCTGCCGCGGGCCGGTAGGACGCCGGCGCCCGCGGTGGGCGATCGCGGCGGTGGTTCGGCTGACGAGGCGTCATGGTCCCGGCGGCGCCACGATGTCGGCAGGGGGCCTGCGCTCACCAGGCCGATCGGGGCCGGTGACCGGGTGGCAATGCGGCGCGGTCAGGCAGCGTGACGGTATTCGTTTATCAGGCCGCCGAGGACGGGTTGTCGCCGGATGCGATGGGCTTGGAGGTCGGTGACGGTGGCCGGGGTGGGTTGCCCGATGCCCGGTCGAGCTGCTCGGCCTGTTCGAGGAGCGGCGCCGCGGGGTCGAGCCCGGTGACCCGGGCTCCGGCGAGAGCGAACTGCTGGACCCTCAAGGCCCTGCAGGGGGTGAGCGCGGCCCCCCTCGGCGGGAACGCGAGAAGCGGGCCCGTCGCGTGTGCGAGGGTTGCCCCGTTCAACTGCCGCCCTGGCCAGCGCCCAGGGCACCACCCAGTGTGAGCTCGCTCGCGCCGACCGACGTGAGGGCCGGTCAACGCCAAGTGCCCGTGGCCCGCAGGGCGTCGACCGGGACAAGGCCGCCACCTTCCGAGTCAACCCTCCAGCTCCGCACGGACGGCCCGTTCTCCAGCTCCGGAACACCGACGCCCCCGGCCAGGCATCGGCTGGCGCATCAACCAGCAGCAGGATCGCGCTCACCTGGGACCACCTGCGCCGGTGCAGGATGGGCACAGAGAGGTGAAGTTGTGGAAACTCGGGGAAAAAGGTGCAGCAGCCGATGGGAGGTTGCCGTGGAGGGTGGAGATCTGGAACTGGGCGAGTTGCTGACCGCTGCGGAGGCGGCGCCGCCCGGTGAGTCCGTCGACGTGATAGCACACGACCTGCACAAGCGATTCGGTGCCGAGCGTGTGTCCTTCCTGTTCGTCGACCTCATCGGTCAGAGGTTGATACGGCTCGCCGCCGCCGGCGGTGATTTCGCGGACCAAACCGAGACAATCGACCTGCAGGGCAGCGTCTACGACAGCGTTCTGCAGAGCCAGCGCCAGCATGTGGAACCGGACGGCCAGGGCGGACGGCGCGTCATCACACCGGTCAGCAACCGCGGCGACTGCATTGGCGTCCTGGAGGTGACCTTGCAGTCCGCCGACGACACCGTGCTCCGACAGGTCCGCGACGCGGCACACGCGCTGGCCTACATCATCGTCACGGACCGCCGCTTTACTGATCTGTACCATCTGGGCCGGCGCACCACGGAGACCAGCCTGGCCGCGGAGATCCAGCACCAGCTGCTTCCCTCGGCCCCCTGCTGCGAGGCGGCCCAGTTCACCCTCGCCGCCGGACTGGTCCCGGCCGACGACATCGGTGGCGACACCTACGACTACACCCTCGACCGCGACACCCTGCACCTGTCCATCACCGACGCCATGGGCCATGACACGAACTCCGCTCTGCTGGCCACCTTGCTGGTCGGCGCGTTGCGGCGGGCGCGCCGCAGTGGCTGTGACGCCCTCGAGCAAGCCCACCACGCCCACCAGGCCCTGCTGAGCCACAGCCGCGGCCTGGCCACCGGGCAGTTGCTGTGCGTCGACCTCGACACAGGACTGTGCGAACTGGTCAACGCCGGCCATCCCTGGCC
Source organism: Streptomyces sp. NPDC047079 (assembly GCF_040643755.1). Classification (NCBI taxonomy): domain Bacteria; kingdom Bacillati; phylum Actinomycetota; class Actinomycetes; order Kitasatosporales; family Streptomycetaceae; genus Streptomyces; species Streptomyces sp. NPDC047079. The sequence goes on along the minus strand of NZ_JBEYUZ010000019.1, from coordinate 95,108 downwards.
GCTGCGGCTGCGCGACGGCACCGTCGAAGAGGTCAAACTCGCCGTCAACCTGCCGTTCGGTGTTGCGGCACCCGCCTCCTACCGCGTCCAGGAACTGCACTTGCGTCCCGGAGACCGCCTGATCCTGCTCACCGACGGAATGCAGGAGCGCGGTGCCGCGGCCGTCGACCTGGCCTCGGTCGTTCACGACACCCGCGCGCTGCATCCGAGGGAAGCTGTCCGAAGCCTGACCAACGCGGTGCTGGATGCCTGCCATGGCAATCTCAAGGACGATGCCACGGTTCTGATACTGGATTGGCACGGCAGTCGTCGGCCACCGGCCGAAACTAGACCGGGCCCGCAGCGATGAGCCGAAGCACGCCACCGTGAGTCCTCACGGAGGGCAACGCCCGATGGCGTCTTTGCCCGACGTGGGCGGTTCGTGCATGGCTGAAGCGGGCGGCCGCGGACGGTCTTCCAGAGCAGCCTCGGAGCCGAGAAGCGGCCCCCTGCCCTGGACCAGGGCCTCACCTGGGTCGCGCCACACGACATCGCGAAGGTCCGGTGCACGGCTGCTCCTCGACCGGCTGGTCCGGGCGCTGTGTCCAGGCCGTTCACGGCCCTGCCGACCTCATCCGGCCACAGGCAGCCGAGATCGTGTCGGCCGCCACCGGCCGTCCGCTGCGTGCCGAGCGCGTGAGCGGACCTCCGAGGTCAGGCCGTGGCCTCGGCCAGCCGCTTCATGCCGGGCTGGTCGGTCACGCAGCCCACCAGGCCGAGCGTCCGGGACAGCGCCAGGTCGCGCTCGTCGTTGACGGTCCAGGCCATCACGTCGATGCCGGCAGCGCCGCACTTCTCCACGATGGCCCGGTTCAGCTGGCGCAGCTCCACGCTGACCAGGCTGGCACCGACCTTCTGAGCGCGGCCGACGAAGGTGTCGCGGTGCGCGCTGGGGCCTGCCACCAGCACGGTGCGGGCCTGCGGCAGCAGGTTGTGGATCTCGATCAGCGCCACGTCGTGGAACGACAGCACCGAGACCCGGTCCAGTACGTCGCGGTCGGTGAGCACCCTGGCCAGCGACCGGGCGGCGGCCACGTCCTTGATCTCCGCCTGGATCGGCAGCGTCGGCCCGACGGCGTCCAGTACCTCCCCGAACGTGGGGATGCGCTCGCCGAGGCCGGCGTCCAGCTTCTTGAGCTGCCGCAACTCCTGGTCGGCGATCGGACCGGAGCCGTCCGTTGTGCGGTCCAGGGTCTCGTCGTGCATGACGACCAGCTCGCCGTCCTTGCTCAGGTGCAGGTCCAGTTCGATGCCGTCCAGCCCCTCCCGTTCGGCCCGCAGGAAGGAGCGCAGGGTGTTCTCCGGCTCGGCGGCCATGACACCGCGGTGGCCGATGGTGAAGAAAGACACTCGGTTGCCGTCCTTGGGTGTGATGGTCCGGGGCGGCCGCACGAGCGCCGTACCCTCGCCGGGCGGCGGGCGACCGCCTGTCGGAGCTCTCAAGCGTAATGGGCGCGTCCGGCCGCGCTCGGCCCGCCTGGCAACCGGGCGGGGCCAGGCCGCGGTTCGGGCCGGGGGATCGGGCGTGACCCCCACTTGCTATCCTTCTGGAGGCCGTGCGAGAGAACGAGGAGGTGGTACCCGTGAACACAGTATCGACATGGGTGCTCTCCTCCGGGGTCACGGTCGGGCGATAGGTCGTCCGGGAGCGCCGTTCCAGAGCCCTCCCGAAAGGCACGACCGTGCACTTCACTTCTGAACAACGTCTCGACGACGGTGTCCTCGAGCGCGAGTTCATCCTCGGTGAGATCCCCGGCTTCCTGTGGACTCCCGCGTCGGCATCCGCATCCGCACCGGTGCCGCTGATCCTGCTCGGCCACCCCACGCTCGGGCTCCGCAGGATGTACCCCCGACTGGTGGCCCGCGCCCGGCACTCCGCGGCAGAGGGCTTCGCCACGGCCACCATCGAGCTCCCCGGCAGCGGCGACCGGCCCCGCCTGCCCGCCCTCGACCAGGCCCGCGCCGATCTGCGCCGGGCGATGGAGGCCGGCGAGCCGGTCAGCATCGAGATTATCGACGCGCTCACCCTCCCGCTGGTGGACAAGGCGGTCCCGGAATGGCAGGCCGCCCTAGACGCCCTCCAGTCGTTGCCCGAGACCGGCGGCCCGGTCGGGTATTCGGGCGGAGTCATCTCCATCGGCACCCGGCTGGCGGCGGTCGAGCCGCGCATCAAGGCTGCCGGTCTCTTCGCCGGGAGCTTCATCCCGCGCGCCACGTTCGAGGAGGCCCGCCAGGTCACCATTCCGCTGCACGTCCTGCTGCAGTGGGACGACGAAGGCAACGACCGGCAGGCGGCCCTGGACCTGTTCGACGCCTTCGGCTCCAAGGAGAAGACACTGGAGGCCAACATGGGCGGGCACACCGGCGTCCCGCAGTTCGCGGGGGAGGCCGCGGCCCGGTTCTTCACCCGGCATCTGATGTGAGGCCGAGCCGTCAGACCGGCAGCAGACAGTAGCTGATGTCGGTCGGTACGCCGCTCAACGAGGCAGGTCCCGGCCCTCCGCAGCTCTCCACACTGCGGGCCCCTGCTGAACTCTCGGCAGGGGCCCGTGCTGCCTGAAGTCCTTGTCAGAGGGCGTCGACGCCACTCACCTTCCAGCCGTCGGAGGTGCGCGTGAGCGTCAATCGCACCCGGTTCAGGTCCAGCCGGGGGGCCGGTACCTGGGTGCTCTGGGTGACCTGGTTGACGAAGAGCAGGACGACGGCCTTGTCCGGTGTGGCCGATACGACGGATGCAGCGGGGATGCCGCCGTCGGAGGGTGTGGCCACGGTCGCCTTCACCACGCCGTGGTACGTCGTCGCTGTCGGCGCGACCACCGTCTTCGTCGTCCTGCCGTACTGGTCGCGGAAGTGCCCGGTCAGCAGGGTGCGGGCCTGGGCGAAGTCCCGGTCCAGGTGCCGGTAGTCGTACGACAGCACGACCGGCGCCGCCTTCCGCGCGGCCGCGAGGGCCTCGCCCCGGGCCTGCTCCGCCTGCCGCCCCTGCCGGTACTGCCACCCGAGGACGGCGGCCACGACCAGGGCCGCCACGAGCACGAGGCCCAGCACCGCGGTGGGCACGCTCCGTCCGAGCCTGCCCGAGGGCGCGCTCTCCTCCGGCTCATCCTCGAAGGGCTCGGGGGCGGGCTCCGGCGGGTCCTCCCAGCCGCTGGCCGGGGGCTCGACGAGCAGGGTGCGCCCGATGGCTTGCTCTTCCTGGCGGGCACCGTGCTCGTGGCGCGCCGGCCGCCCGGCGCGCTTGGCCGCCGCGCGGGCGGCCGCGGTCATGGTGCGGCGGGCCGGTGAGCCGGTGCCGCGGGTGCGGGAGGTCGGGTTCGCCATGGTGTCTCTTCTCATCGATGGCCTCACGGGTGGGTCAGCCCACGAACGCGACGTCGGAGGTCAGCCAGCGGCCGTCCACCCGCGCCAGGTCGAGCTGGAGCCGGTAGGTGCGCGCCTGGCCCTCGGGCGCGGCGGCGTTGGTCACCTTGCCGTCGGCCACGACCAGGACCCGGGCCGAGCGCGCGTCGGACCGCACGATGCCCGCGTCCAGGACCTGTCCCTCGGACACCGACCTGTTCTGCGCAACCAGCTTCGTCAGCTGTGCGGTCTGCGCGGCGAACGCCTTCTTGAACTCCCCGGTGGCGCCCTTGAGCACATTGCCGCTGTCCCGGTCGTAGTGCCGGTAGTCGAGCGAGGTGAAGTTCAGCGCCGACTGGCGGGCCGCCGCCAGGATGTCCTGGCGGCGCTGTTCCGTCGCGTGCTGGTCGGACAGCTTCAGGCCCAGCCAGACACACAGCACGGTCGTCAACACGGTCGCGGCGACGAGTCCCGCCGACAGCAACCTCATGCGTCCGCCTCTCATGCCATCGGTCCCACGAGCAGCCATTGCCACGACTCCTTTCCGAACACGGTCTGTTCCCCGCCCGTCGAGCCGATCTCGACGGGCGTTCCGTCCGGGCCGGTCACGGTGCCGGTCTCCGGGTCGTACGGGGCCACGAACGCGGTCTGGTCGGCGCTGTACCGACCGGTCATCGCGCCGGGCGCGTTCTGCGCTCCGCGCACCGAGGTCTTGCTGCCGCGCGGCACCGTGCAGCGGGCACCGGTGTTCGCGGGGCGCGTGCTGGTGTCGGCGGGGTCGCGCCGCTGGGTGCCGTAGCCCTGGGTGCAGGCGGGAGGGTCGTCGGCGTTCACGGTCAGCCCGAAGTGGGTGGTGCCGTCGCCGGGGATGACCGTGTAGCTGCCCGCGACCGTGAGCGGGAGCGTGACCAGGGCCTGTTCGACGCCGGGCAGCCGGGCCACGGTGATCTGGCCGCCGCTGATGAGGTTGGCCAGCAGGACCGGCACGTGCGGCCGGGCGGACTTCAGCAGGGAGTCCAACTGCCGGGCGGCGGGCGCGCTGTTGCCGATAAGCCTGCGCAGATCGCCGTCGCTCGACTTCAGCTGCTCGGTGAGCGTGGCCAGGTCGCGGGAGAACGACTTGATGGCGGAGCCCTGGTCGGCCTGTGTCTTGAGCACTTTCCGCGAGTCCTCGATCAGCGAGACCGTCTGGGGGAGCGACTCGGATGCCGACTCCACCAGCGCGTTGCCGGAGTCCACCAGGCGGCTCAGATTCGGTCCGGTGCCGGCGAACGCTTTGCCCAGCTCGTCCACGGTGACCCGCAGATCGTCCTTGCCGACCGAGTTGACCAGCCGGTCGAGGCTGAGGACCAGGTCGGTGACCGGCAGCGGGGTCCGGGTGCGGCTGCGCGGGATCGGGCTGCCGTCCATGAGGTACGGCCCGCCCGACCGCCGCGGCTGGAGGTCGACGTACTGCTCGCCCACCGCCGAACGGTCGGCGACCACCGCGAGCGTGTCGGCCGGGATCCTCGGGGCGCCGTCCTCGATCTTCAGCGCCACCGAGACCCCGGACCCGGTCAGCTGCAGATCGCCCACGCGGCCCACCGGCACGCCCCGGTAGGTGACCTCGGCGCCGGGGAAGACGCCCCCGGACTCGGCGAAGTCGGCGCGCACGGTGTAGCCGCGGTGCAGGACGTCGTCCACCAGGCCCGTGTACCGGGCGCCGACGTACGACACCCCGAGGGCGGTGACGGTCGCGAAGGCGAGCAGCTGGGCCCTGACCGTACGGGTGATCACGGCAGTATCCCCTTCAGCATCAGCTCGGCGAGGCCGAGATCGACCCCCGGCGGGAGGTGACGCGAGCCGCCCTCGGTGCCGTAGGCAGCGGTGCACACCGGCGGGCACAGCAGGGTGCTGCCGTCGGAGGGTGTCGAGGGCACGGGGGGCACGGAGGGCACGGGGGGCACGGACGGGGTGCCCGGCAGGGACGGGATGGACGGGAGAGGGGTGGGAGTGGGGACGCCGGGAAGGTGCGGTGTCCCGGGGGCCGGGGACTTCCCGCCGGTGCCCGGCTTGCCGGTGACGTTGCCGTACAGGTCCGCCAGGTCGAGGTCGGCAGTGATCTTCAGGTTGACGTAGTCGCCCCTGACGGCGTCCGTCGCGTTGCGCGGGAACGGGTAAGTGGTCAGGAGCTCAAGGGAGTCGGGCAGGTCGTCGCCCGCCTTGTTCAGCTCCTGCAGGATGGGCTGGAGCTTCTTCAGGTTGGCGACGGTGTCGTCGTGGGAGGCGTTGACCACCCTGGTGCCGGTCTTGCCGAGTGTCGACAGGGCGGTGAGCATCTTCGTCAGGTCCTTGCGCTGGTCGGCGAGGGCCTTCAGGGCGGGCGGCATGGTGTCCACGGCCAGGGCGATCGTCTTCTTCTCGTTCTTCAGCCGCTTCGCCAGCCGGTCGACGCCCTGAAGCGCGCGCACGATCTCCGCCCGCTGGCCGTCGAGGCCGCCGAGGAACGTGTCGAGCTGCTTCAGCAGGGACCTGACCCGGTCCTCGCGGCCGGTGAGGGCCTTGTTCAGCTCGACGGTGATCGTCTTCAACTGGGCCACCCCACCGCCGTTGAGCAGCGCGGACAGGGCCGACAGCACCTCCTCGACCTCCGGGTTGCGGCCGCTGCGGGACAGCGGGATGCGGTCGCCGTCGCGGAGCCGTCCGACGGGCCGCGTGCCGGCCGGCGCGGACAGAGCGACGTACTTCTCGCCGAGCATGCTGGTCTGCCTCAGATCGGCGACGGCGTTGCCGGGCAGCTTCACCGAGTCGGCGATGCGCAGTCGTACCCGCGCGTGCCAGCCGTCCAGTTCCACCTTCTCGACCGCGCCGACGGTGACGTTGTCGACCTTGACCGCCGACTGCGGCACCAGGTCCAGGACGTCCCGGAACTCGACGGTGACGTGGAAGGCGTGACCGTCCGAAGCGGCGCCGCCGGGGAGCGGAACGTCGTACCAGCCGTTGAACTCGCAGCCGGTCAGCAGCAGCGAGCCGACTGTCGTCCAGGCGGCCACCCGCCCCTTGCGCTGCACGCTCATGCCGGTGCCCCCAGAATTCCGCCGAGGGTCTTGTCGACCGTGCCCGTCGGCGCCGGGGCCGACGGAACCTCGGGCAGGGAGTCGAAGAGCTTTTTCAGCCCGGCACAGTTGTCGTGGTCGTCGCCGGTCGTCTTCAGGATCGAGCAGAGAACGGAGGACGGATCCTGCCCGGTCTGCGCGTTGTTGCGGGTGTCGAGGGTGCCGGCGGCGGGGTTGTAGGCGTTCTGCAGGTTCGACAGGCCGGTGGGGGCGACGGTCAACAGTTCCTGCAGTGCGGCACGTTGGGTGACCAGGACCTTGGTGACCTTGGCCAGGCCCTGCACGTCCGAGGTCAGCGCCTTCTTGTTGCCCTTCACGAAGCCGGCCACGTCACCGAGTGCGGCGGCCAGGTACTTCAGCGCGGCGGCGAGGTCCTTGCGCTCCCCGGCCAGCTGCCTGGCCACCTCGGCGAGGTCGGTGTCGAACGACCGCACGCTGGTGTCGTCCGCCGCCAGCGCGGCCGTGAACACCTGTAGGTTCCGTACGGTCCCGAACAGGTCGCCTCGCCCGTCGGACAGCGTGGTGACCGCCTGGGACAGGTCGTCCACCGTCTGGTTGAGGTTCTGGCCCTGGCCCCGGAGGTTGTCCGCGCTCACCCCGAGCAGCCGGGACAGCGAGCCCTGCTTGTTGGCGCCGTTCGGGCCGAGTGCCTCGGCGGTGGTGTGCAGGCTGTCGAAGACCCGGTCCAGCTCGACGGGGGCGGCCGTACGGGACTCGGGGATGACGTCTCCGTCCCGCATGACCGCGCCCTTGCGGTACACCGGGAGCAGCTGCACGTATCGGTCGCTGACCACCGAGGAGTTGATGATGGCGGCCTGTGCGTCGGCGGGGACCTTGCGCCCCCGGTCGTACTCCAGCTCCACCCGAACCCGGTCGCCCTCCGGCGTGGTCTTCCTGACCTCGCCGATGCGGACGCCCAGGACGCGGACGTCGGAGCCGGGGTAGATGCCGACGGTGCGCGGGAAGTACGCCGTGACGCGGACGGGGCGGGGGCCCGGCCAGAGGACGACGGCGAGGCCGGCGACGACCGCGAGGGCGGTGAACAGGGCCAGGAGCCTACGGGTCATCGCGTTCCTCCGGTCCGTGGCGTGACTGGGGCGGCGACCAGGTTCTGGATGTAGGAGTCGAACCAGCGGCCGTTTCCGAGGGTGTTGGTGAAGAGCCTCACGTAGGGGGCGAGGAGTTGGACGCTGCGGTCGAGGCTCGCCTGGTTGCGTTGGAGCATCTTCAGGAAGGTGTTGAGGTTCTTCAGTGCGGGCCCGATCTCCTTGCTGTTGTCGTCGACCAGGCCGGAAAGCTCGATGCCCAGCAGCGCGGAGCTCTTGAGCAGCGTGTGGATCGCCGCGCGCCGGTTGTCGATCTCCTTGAACAGCGCGTCACCGTCCTTGACCAGCGCGGAGAAGTCCTTCGTGTGATCGGCCAGCACCTTGGTGACCTCGTTCGCGTGGTCGAGGAGGCCCCGCAGCGCCTGGTCACGGGAGGCGACGGTCCGGGAGATCCGTGACAGCCCCTTGATCGACGCCCGCACCTCCGCCGGGGAGTCCTGGAAGGTGAGGGAGATCGTGTCCAGCGCCTTCGCGAGCCGGTCCATGTCGACCTTCTCGGTGGTGGTCGTCAGGTCGCTGAAGGCCTGGACGACGTCGTACGCCGACACGGTCCGCCCGAGCGGGATCTCGCTGCCCGGCTTCAGCTGGCCCGGCCCCTTGGGATACAGCGCCAGGTACTTGGCGCCGAGGATCGTCTTGACGCGGATCGCCGCGCCCGTGCCGGTGCCGAACCCGGGGTGGCCTTTCACCTTGAAGGTGACCTTGACGTGGTCGCCGTCCAGGTCGACACCCCCGACCTTGCCGACCTTGACCCCGGCGATCCGTACCTCGTCGCCCGGCTTGAGCCCGGCGGCTTCGGAGAAGGCCGCGCTGTAGCTGGTGCCGCCGCCGATCAGCGGCAGGCTGTCGGCGTTGAAGGCGGTGAACATGAGCATCGCGAGGACGGTGAGGCCGACGGCGCCCACGATGACCGGGTTCCGCTCACGGAAGGGCTTCAGGTGTGGACGCCCCAGCCGGATCCTGGGCAGCTTCGGCGGGAGGACGCGCACCTTGACCAACGGCTGGGGGCGGGTCTTGCGCTTGGGCAGCAGCCGGGGGAGTCTCGGCAGCTTCGGCGGCAGGACCCGTACCCCCACCAGGGGCTCGGGGCGACGCCGCCGTCTCGGGACTCGCAGTCTCATCCGCCACACCTCGCCCGCGCCACGTGCAGGTCCGGGGTGATCACCTGCTTGGTCTTCGGCAGCACGATCCGGCCGTCGAAGTCGCAGAGGTAGAAGTTGAACCATGAGCCGTACGAGGCCGTCCCCGTCAGCTTGTTCAGCTTGTTCGGCAGCCGCTTCAGGACGCCCTCCACGGTGTGCTCGTTCTTGTTCAGCGTTCCGGTGACTTCGCCGAGCCCGGCGATGTCGTCCTTCAGTGGTGGACGCGCGTCCTTCAGCAGCCCCGACGTGACGTCGGTGAGGTCGCCGATGCTCACCAGCGACTCCCCGATGGGCTTGCGGTCGGCCGCCAGCCCCGAGACCACCCGGCGCAGCTGCGTGAGGAGGTCGGAGAAGCGGGAGCCGCGTTTGTCGAGCGTCGCCAGGACGGTGTTGAGGTTGTCGACCACCGAGCCGATCAGCTTGTCCCGGTCGGCGATGGTGGTGGTGAGCGAGGCCGTGTGCTCCAGGAGGCTCTTCACCGTGCCGCCCTCACCCTGGAGGGTCTGGACGATCTCGGTGGCGAGCTGGTTGACGTCGCTCGGGCTGAGCGCGGCGAACAGCGGCTTGAAGCCGTTCAGCAGGACGTTGAGGTCCAGCGCAGGCTGGGTCAGGGACAGCGGGATGGTGCCGCCCGGCCGCAGCCGGGCGGTGACGTCGCCGGTGCCCTCGGTGAGCGCGATGTACCGCTGCCCGACCAGGTTGCGGTAGCGCACGACCGCGTGGGTCCCCGCGAGCAGTGGCCGGTCCGCGTCGACGGTGAACGTGACCTCCGCCAGGGTCCGGTCCTTGATCCGGATGCCCTCCACCTCTCCCACCCGCACGCCGGCTACCCGGATGTCGTCGCCCGTCTCCAGCCCGGTGACGTCGGTGAACACCGCGTGGTAGGTGTCCTTGGGGGTGAAGGAGATGTTGACGATGGTGGCGGCGAGCACCGCCGTCGCCGCGATCGTGACCAGTGCGAAGAGGCTGAACTTGACCAGCGGGGCGGCGGTCTGCAGGGCTCCCGACCTTCTCATGCGACACTCACCGCCGTTCCGCGCGCGAGTGGACCGAGCAGCAGGGTCGCGACGGGCGGCACCTGGTCGGCGGGGACGCCCATGACGGGGGCCACGAGCGAGCCGACGGCCCGCTGCTCGGCCCGGGTGGCGGACACGTTGACACCTCCGGGGAGTGCGCCGCCGGAACCTCCGGCCGACGTACCGTCACTGAGATGGGGTTTAGGGCCTGGCACCTGAGGGTGCGGCAGGCCACGGCAGTTCGGGCCGGACCGCTCGCCGTACAGCGGCTCCTCACCAGGCTGGTACGCCCCTTGCGGCCGGACGACTTCGAGGGTGATCCGCATCTCGCCGCCCCGGAACGCGTCCTCCGAGGCCTTCTCCTGCCGGACCAGCCCCTGGAACAGGCACGGATACTCGGGGGAGTAACGGGCGAACAGGTCCAGCGTGGGGCGGGAGACCCGGCCCAGGGTGATCAGCCGGTCACCGTTCTCGGACAGGAAGCCGTTCGCCGTGTCCGCCACGGAAGCGGTCGAGCGGAGCGCGGTGGCCAGCTGTTCCCGCTTGTCGACGATCGTGCGGCTGGTGGTGACCGTGTTGCGCAGGATCCGCATCAGGTCGGGCGCGGCGTCGCCGTACACCTCGGCGACGTCCGCGAACCGCGAGATGTCCTCCTTGAGGGAGGGCATGTGCGGGTTGAGACGGCGTAGATAACCCTCGACCCGGGTGAGGTTGTCACCGATCCGGTCGCCTCGGCCCTCCAACGCTGTGGCGAACGCCGAGAGCGTGGCGTTGAGCTCACCCGGCCGGACCGTGCGCAGCAGCGGCAGTAGGTCGTTCATCAGCTGCTGCACCTCGATGCCGACCTTCGTACGGTCCTGGGTGATGACCTCTCCGGCGCGGATGGGCCGAGCCGACGACTTCGCAGAACGCGGGGGCGGGACCAGGTCGACGTACTTCTCGCCGAACAGCGTCTTGGGCAGCAGCCGCGCGTGCACGTCCGCAGGGATGGACGAGACGTACTGCGGCTTGAGCGCGATGTCGAGAGTCGCCTTCGTGCCGTCCGCGTGCACCTCGCGCACCTCGCCGACCAGCAGCCCCCGCAGCTTGACGTCGGCGCGTGGATCGAGCTGGTTGCCGAGGGTGTCGGCCTCCAGGGTGATGGGGACGACGGACGTGAACGCCTGCCGGTAGACCGCCACCGCGAGCGACAGCAGCAGCGCGAGCACGGCGAGGAAAGCGATGCCGTACAGCCTGAGTCTCATCCTGTGCATGCGCACCGTTCTCACCCCGCTATCCGTACGGTCGTGTTGGCGCCCCAGATCGCGAGGCTCAGGAAGAAATCCAGGACGTTGATGGCGACGATCGAGGTCCGCACCGCCCGGCCCACCGCGACGCCGACGCCAGCCGGGCCGCCGCTCGCGTGGTAGCCGTAGTAGCAGTGCACCAGGATGATCAGCACGGCGAAGACGATCACCTTGCCGAAGGACCAGAACACGTCGACGGGCGGCAGGTACTGGTGGAAGTAGTGGTCGTACGTGCCCGTCGACTGCCCGTAGTAGCCGGTGGTGATGGTCCGGGCGGCCAGGTACGAGGACAGCAGCCCGATCACGTACAGCGGGATCACCGCGACGAAGCCGGCGATCATCCTCGTCGTCACCAGGAACGGCAGCGACGGGACGCCCATCACCTCCAGCGCGTCGGTCTCCTCGCTGATCCGCATCGCACCGAGCTGCGCGGTGAACCCGGCGCCGACCGTCGCGGACAGGGCGAGTCCGGCCACCAGCGGGGCGATCTCCCGGGTGTTGAAGTACGCGGACAGGAACGCCACGAAGTTGGAGGTGCCGAGCTGGTTGAGGGCCGCGTAGCCCTGGAGGCCGACCTCGGTGCCGGTGAAGAAGGACAGGAACGCGATCACGCCGACCGTGCCGCCGACGACGGCGAGCGCTCCCCGCCCGAAGCTCACCTCGGCGAGCAGCCGCAGAACCTCCTTCTTGTAGCGGCGCAGGGTGCGGCCCGTCCACGCGAGCGAGCGCCCGTAGAAGGACAGTTGGGCGCCCAGCTCTTCGAGTGAGCGCAAGGGGCGATCGAGGACTTTCCGAGGGCTCATCGGCTAACCCCTCTGCGGGACGACCTGGAAGTACACCGCGGTCATCACGAAGTTGGTCACGAACAGCAACATGAAGGTGATCACCACGGACTGGTTGACGGCATCGCCCACGCCCTTCGGACCGCCCTGCGCCGTCAGCCCCTTGTACGAGGCGACGATCGCCGCGATGGCCCCGAACACCAGCGCCTTGATCTCCGCCGCCCACAGGTCGGACAACTGGGCGAGGGTGGTGAAGGACGCCAGGTAGGCGCCGGGCGTGCCATGTTGCAGGACGACGTTGAAGAAGTAGCCGCCCGCGACACCGACCACCGAGACGAGGCCGTTGAGCAGCACGGCCACGACCATCGACGCCAGCACGCGCGGTACGACCAGCCGGTGGATCGGGTCGATGCCCAGCACCTGCATCGCGTCGATCTCGTCCCGGATCTTGCGCGCCCCGAGGTCCGCGCAGATCGCCGTTCCGCCCGCGCCCGCGATCAGCAGCGCGGTCACGATCGGCGAGGCCTCCCGCAGCACCGCGAGCACGGACGCGGCACCGGAGAAGGACTGCGCGCCCAGCTGCCGGGTCAGGCTGCCGATTTGCAGCGCGATGACCGCCCCGAAGGGGATCGAGACCAGCGCCGTCGGCAGGATCGTGACGCTCGCGACGAACCACGCCTGCTGGATGAACTCCCTTGCCTGGAAGGGTCGTCGAGGCAGGGTCCGGACGACGTCCAGCGCCATCGCGAAGAGGTTGCCCGAGTGCCGGAGCGCACCGATCGGGGAGATCCTCATGCGCTGCTCACTCCCGTCCCGTGCAGCTCTGTCTCGCGTCTCGCGATCGCCTCCCAGCGGGGCCGGCGTGTGATGCCGGGGCCGGGCAGCAGCCGGGGAGTCAGGTCCCGGACTCGTGGACCCTCGTCGATCTGGGCCAGCTCCTGCTCGACCTGCGCCGCGTCCTTCTCCTCCGCCATGCCGATCGGCCCCTGCATCCGGCCGTTCAGGAACTGCCGTACGACGGGCTCGTCACTGGTCAGCAGCTCCTCGCGGGGCCCGAACATCACCAGCTCCCGCCGGAACAGCAGCCCGATGTTGTCCGGGACCTGGCGGGCCGAGGCGATGTCGTGGGTGACGATCAGGAAGGTCGCGTCGATCTGTGCGTTCAGGTCGACGATGAGCTGGTTGAGGTAGGCCACGCGGACCGGGTCCAGGCCCGAGTCCGGCTCGTCGAACAGGATGATCTCCGGGTCGAGGACCAGGGCGCGGGCGAGCCCCGCACGCTTGCGCATACCGCCGGAGATCTCGCCGGGCAGCTTCTCCTCGGCGCCGATCAGCCCGACCATGTCCATCTTCTCGAGGACGATCCGCTTGATCTCGCTCTCCGACTTGCGGGTGTGCTCGCGCAGCGGGAAGGCGATGTTGTCGTACAGGTTCATCGAACCGAACAGCGCGCCGTCCTGGAACAGCACGCCGAACAGCTTCCGCACCTCGTACAGGTCGTGTTCACGGAGCTTGGTGATGTCCCGGCCCTGGATCGTGATGGAGCCGCGCTCCGGCTTCAGCAGCCCCACGAGCGTCTTGAGGAACACCGACTTGCCCGTCCCCGAGGGGCCGAGCATCACCGAAACCTCCCCGGCGGGCAGCGTCAGCGAGACGTCCTGCCAGATGACCTGGTGGCCGAAGGACTTGGTCAGCCCTTCCACACAGATCTCGACACCCATCCGGTCCACCCTTCGCCCATGCTCGCGCCGTGAGCAGCTCCGACATCTGCTCTACGGGGAGGGGCGGGGCGTCCGTCGCGGCGACCGGGATTTTTTCGGACGCGTTAACGGCGTGCTAGGGAAGCTTCGGCGACAGCGTGCTCGAAGGCATCCTCAGGGCGGGGACAGGGGAGGAGAACGGAGCGGCCGGTAGCGCCGAGGCCGGGGGAAGCGACGGCACCGACGAGACGGCCGGCCTCGTCGGCAGGTCCGGCACCTTCGGCACGCCGGGCACCTGCGGGACCTGTGGCGCCGACAGCCCCGGGAGCGGGGACGAGGACACGTCCGGCAGGGACGGCACGGGCACCGGCAGCGGCACGGACGTTCCTCCGGTCGGTGAGGGCGTCCGGCTCCGGGCCCCGGTCGCCAGGGGGGATGAGGTGCGCGTCTTGGGGGTGCGCCCCCGGCCCGTGGCGTCGCTGCGCAGGACCTGCGCGGCGCCGGACACGGCCGGTCGCGGCGCCGGACGGTCCCCGTTGCCGTCCGCATTGAGCGCGTACGGCAGCACGAACCCCGCCACCGCCAGGGTCGCCGCCGTCGAGGTGACCGCGACCGCCTGGGCCTTGCCGCCCCCGCGCAGCCGCCCGCGCCCGACCAGGAACAGCACCAGTGCGAGCGTCCCGGCCAGCGAAGCGCGCAGCGTCCGCCGGGCCCGGGCGAGCAGCGACTCGACGGTCCGATAGCTGAGCCCCATCCGCACCGCCACCTGGCTCACGTCCAGGTCCTCGGACTTCAGCCGGAGCGCCTCCGCCTGCCGGGCGGGCAGCTCACCGCTGCGCACGGCGAGCCACTTCGCCTCGGCCCGGTCGCACACCGCCTCCTCGACGGGTACCGGACCCGGCGCGACGAGCGTGGGCCGACTGCCCACCTCGGCCTCGCGGTTGACCTGCCGGTACCGGTCGACGCACAGCCGCATCGTCACCGCCGTCAGCCAGGCGCCGAGCCGCTCGTCGTCCAGATCCGGGCGTTCCGCGGCCCGCAGCATCGCCTCGTGCACGGCGTCCTCGGCGTCCTCGTGGCTCATGGAGCGCCGCCGGGCCACTTTGAGCAACTGCTCGCGATGGCTCCACATACGCTGCCAACGCTCGTCGGCGGCCGCTGTGTTCGCAGGCATGTCCGTTGCCATGAGAGCCCCTTCGCACTCACCCACCGGTCCTTTGTTTCCGGCGGGTGGCGACATTACCGCCGAGTAGGCGCCGTTGTGGAGGGGGAGACGCCCATCGTGTTTCAGCCGTTGCCGATGGTCAGCGGCCCCGCGTCGGGCAGCACACCGCCGACGGGCAGCGTGAGGGTCGGCTCGGGCACGGGAACCGGCGGCGTGTGGGACGCCTTCGGCAGGTCGGCCGTAGGGGACGGGCTGGGTGAGGGTGAGGCAGGCGGCGTCGACGGCGTGCGCGAAGGACCAGGGCCCGGCTTCCGGTCGTCCGAGGGCGTCGTCGGCGAGGGCTTCGGCCTCTTCGGGCGGGACGGCTTCGGCCGGTCCGACCGAAAGTTTTCGGACGCGTCCGGCACCACGCGGTGCCCGATCAGGTAGTACGCGTACCAGGCCTTGACGGTGCGCAGATAGGCGTCCGAGTGGTTGTAGCCCAGGATGGCCCGGTCCAGGTCGGCGGGGTGCGACAGGTCCCGGCCGCCCGCGCACAGGTAGCGGCCGGCGGCGAGCGCCGCGTCGTAGACGTTGTTCGGGTCCCTCCGTCCGTCGCCGTTGCCGTCCGCGCCCCAGCGGACCCAGGTGGACGGTATGAACTGCATCGGGCCGACCGCGCGGTCGTACACCGCGTCCAAGTCATACGCGCCGCCGTCGGTGTCCGGCACGACGGCGAAGGCGCCGCCGGTCAGCCGCGGGCCGAGGATGGGCGTCACGGTCGTACCGTGCGGGGTCACCCGGCCGCCCCATGCCTGCCCGGACTCCACCTGGCCGATCCCGGCCAGCAGCTGCCAGCGCAGCCGGCAGCCGGGCGCGCTGCGCGCCAGCTCCTCCTCGGCACGCCGGTACGCGGCGAACACGCTCGCGGGCAGGGCGCCGCCGCCCAGCGCTCCCGGTGCCGAGCCGTTCTTCCGCGTCCGCAGCGGGGGAAGGCCGGTGTGGTACGGGGTGTCTCCGGACACGCTGGGGCCGTGCTCGGCGGGCGCCGCCTTCCGCGCGGGCTCCGCGGCCTGGGCCGAGACCGCCCCCGGCGCCTGCGACGCGGTCAGGACGGCCATCGCCGCCGCCGCGATCGCCGTACCCCTGGCACCCCTCAGTGCCCCCTTGAGTGCACGTGCTGTCACTGTGCAGTCCCCTCCGTGGGTGAATCCGTCGTCTGCTCTACGCGGCCGGAGGGCAGGTCCGTCGTGCGGAACCGGGCGGATCGGGCGGGCACCTTGTCGGAAACGGGGTACGCCGCATGTCCGTCAAGGTCTCACCAAGAGGTCGGGGCAGTCACCGACCCCGATCGCAGGCCCGCCGGAACGCGCGCGTAAAGGTGGACAACGCATATTGACGCTCCGCCACCAGTTGGCTGTTCTCCAGCGACAGATCGACAGCTCGCGCGACACCCCGGGCTTTCCTGGCCGCGCTCCTCCAGCAGCTCCCCAGGCCCAAGTTGCGGGAGCTGCACCTGATCGTCTCGACCGAGACGGTCCTGAGGTGGCATCGCGACCTGACCGTCCGGTGATCAGGGAGCAGCTCCCACTCTGAGCCGCAGCACACTTCTGAGCTGGGCTTTCTTGCATACATCCGGCAGAAGCGCCGCCACTGGGAACCGTGACCCACACAGGCCCCCGTGACCAGCGACTTCAGGATGAGACGATTTCGATCCGGAGCGGTTCAGTCGTCCTGAGCGGTTTGTGGGTGGTGTGCAACTGCCCGCGGTCCCCGTGTGTCGAACCTCCATGGGACGGCCTCGAAACGGGATCGAGGCGGAATCTCGGCGCACGGGGGGTGTGTTCGGTGATGCTGACGGAGCTCCGGACGACGGATCTGCCCACGGCGGACCGGTTCGACTGCTGGGACGCCATGATGACGAGCACGTTGGTGCCCAACGCGCTCCGCAGTGACCACGAGGACGACTTCCGAGCGAGCGTGCGGCTGCTGGATCTCGGCACGGTGCAGGTAAGCGCCTTGTCCTACCCGCCGTTGAAGACCCTGCGCACCACCAGGCTGATCCGGCGGGGCGACCCCGAGTGCTACCAGGCGATGGTGAACCTGCGCGGAGGCCACCGGATCGTCCAGGGCGGCAGGGACATCACGAGCGGCCCGGGCGATCTGCTGTGCTACGACACCTCACAGCCCTGGGAGGGGTGGGCCGGAGACCCCTCGCTCACGGTGGAGGGGGTGATGGTGCAGGTTCCCCGTGCGCTGCTGCCGCTGCCGGCCAACAGGGTGCAACGACTGATCCCGTTATGCATGCCGGCCGCGTCCGGGATCGCCGCCCTGTTCTCCGGATACCTCCGGCAGATGGTCGCCGGTGCCGCCGCGTACCGGGCGACGGACGGCACACACCTGGTCAACACCACCGTCGAACTGCTGACGGCGCTGCTCGTCCACCACCTCGACGGAGGCACCGCGGTACCGGACGAGACCCACCGCCATGCCCTGCTCCTGCAGATCCAGGCATTCGTCCAACGGCACCTGGGAGACCCGCGGCTGGATCCGGCCACGATAGCCGCGGCGCACCACCTCTCCGTCCGTTCCCTGCACCGCCTGTTCGGGGAGCAGGGCACCACCGTCGCCGGCTGGATCCGCTCACGCCGGCTGGAGCGCTGCCACCGCGACCTGGCCGACCCCCTGCTGCGGCGCCTGCCGATCCACGCCATCAGCACCCGCTGGGGCCTGACCGACCCGGCCCACTTCAGCCGTGTCTTCCGCGCCGCCTACGGCATGCCCCCCAGTGAGTACCGGCATGTGTCACTCGCCGGCCGTGGGAGTCACCCATCGTCAACGGCCGGGCGCTGACCGACAACGACATACGCCCCGTGGCGCCGCAGACTTCACGTGACGCCTGCCGACGCATGCGTCACGGAGGGTAACCGAACAAGGGGGAGGCATCCCATGAGCAATCCGAAACGAGTCCGTGTGGTGGCCGCGGCCATCGCGGCACTGGCCGTTCCGGCCGGCCTGCTGGTGACAGCGCCCACCGCGTCCGCGGCCGCGACGGCGGCGTACAACGGACTCTGCGGCTCCGGCTATGTGGTGGTGAACTCGGCAGCGATCGCCAACGTGGGCACGGTCTATCTGACCTACAACTCCAAGACCGGCAAGAACTGTGTCGTGACCAAGCGCAACACCGTCGGCAGCCCCACGTACATGTTCGCCTACCTCAACGTCGTCGGCCGCCCGGAGACCGAGGCGGCGGTCGACGAGGGCCAGTACCGGTCCTACGCGGGCCCGGTGTACAAGTACGCGCCCGGCGTCTGTGTCGAGTGGGGCGGCGGCATCGGCACCTGGCAGACGTTCAACGCGAGTTCGAACTGCGGCCGGGCGGCGGCCAAGACGCTGTACGCGGGGAAGGACGTCAAGTTCCGCGACAGGCACCAGCGCTGAGACGGAACGAACCGGCCTATGAACAACGGGAGCCCTCGCACCTGTGACGAGGGCTCCCGATTCGCCGTCACGTAAGCCGGCGGGCGGCCTGTGGGCTTTCATTGCTGCAGGGGAGCGTTCAATCAACGGCGGATACGATGATCAAGGAGACGCCAGAGGAGCGGGACCATCGTTGCGACCGAGGCCATGGAGGAGCCGGCCGTCGCTCCGGCCGCGGAGGCGGTGTCGGATGACCAGTTGATCGGGACGCTGGTCGACCGGGCCCGGGACGAGGGCCTGCAGCAGGCCGGTGAGGGCGGGTTGCTGCAGGGCTCACGAAGCGGGTGCTGGAGTCCGTTTTGAAAGGCGAGACCACCTCGGCTGCGACAAGCACGATGCCGAGGGCCGCAACAGTGGCAACAGCCGTAACGGAGCCCGTGCCAAGACCGTCCTGTCCGATGTCGGGCCCGTCTAGGTGAAGGTGCCCCGCGACGTGGCGGGTACGCGGTCCCGCTGGTCGGATGGCAGGTAGCGCCAGACCACGTCGAGGGCGCTCCGGCCGGTCGGATTGCTTGGCAGCAGATTCGCCGCTGTCTCGCTCGCCCAGTCGGAGGCTACGTTCAATCGGGTGGAAGGCCGCAGGGTGAGCGCGCTGGCCGAGCAACTGGCCGCCCAACCTCTGCTGCGCAGCCCTTGGTGCGCCCCGTGCCGCAGGAGACGCTTGCCCCGCTGGTGCACTCTTTGCGCGTGCAGTCCGACGTCACCTCGGTCACGGTGGCAGACTGCGACGGACGCGTGGTCAGTGCGACGAATCCCACCGTGGTCGGCGAACCGCTGCCCCGGGGGAGGGGCGTGAGTGGGTGTCAAAGCTGGTCGGGCGCGCTGGACTGGGATGGCAGCCGCGAACTGGTGGCCCAGGTGCCGGTTCTCGGCGCCACGGGCAAAGACCTTGGACGCCAGCTGGGCACTGTCGTGATCGGCGAGGCGTCTCCCAGCGTGTGGGAGCGCTTGATCGGCGCGTCGTCGTACTTGCTCACCTACCTCGGCGTGGCCAGTGCTCTCGGCGTTGCAGGCTCCTGGCTGCTCGCCCGACGCGTGAAACAGCAGACGCTGGGACTGGAACCGCGTGAGATCGCCGGTCTGGCCGAGCACCGGGAGGCGATGCTGTACGGGATCGCCGAGGGCGTTGTCGCTCTGGATCCGCAGCACCGTCTCACCCTTGTCAACGACATGGGCAGGTGCCTGCGCGGCCTGCCCGTGGACTGCGTGGGCCGTAGCCTGCCCGAGCTCGGCATCGGCGGGCGGCTGCTGGACGTACTGATCGGCGCACGGGAGGCGCCGCAGGAGAGGCCGGACGAGGTCGCCATCCGGCACGGGCGCGTACTGGTCATGAACCGGATGGCGGTCATCAAGGACGGGCGATTGCTCGGCTCGGTCACCACCCTGCGCGACCGCACCGAACTGGCCCGGCTGGAACGCGAGATCAGCTCCTTCCGCAGCACGTCCGAACTGCTGCGGGCGCAGGCCCACGAGTTCGCCAACCAGTTGCACACCATTTCCGGCTTGATCCAGATCGGCGAGCAGGAGGAAGTGGTGTGCTACATCTGCGCGTTGCTATCGCCGACAGGTCCGCGACCTGTCGCGGTCGACCTCGTCGACCGGGAGCGGGATCAGTTCGAGGCGGTAGTCCACGGCGGCGGTTCCCTTCGCGAGGCTTGGTGGTCAGTCTTCACCGAGACGTCGCGTTCCGAAGGTTGAAATCGACAGTTGAGACGAACGCTTCTCGGAACGCCATGAAGTTTCCTTGCTCGGCGGAACGCTCCGCAACCGCGAAGACAACGCGCTCGACGCTTGCTCCCCGCCCGCGGCTTTCCACGCCTGCACACGGAGACGTCGGCGAAGGCCGAGGCGCCGTTGATTAGCGCCTGCGGTCGATTCAAGAAGTCAGACACTCCAAAAAGGCGAGCGCTCGTCCACCTGGTTCGCTTCTTCCCTACTTCGGTTCCTCGCCCCGCAGGGCGTCGCCGCGCAAGGCCTTGTCCGTGGCCCGTCCGATGACCGCAGTCGCTCCCGCGTCCACAGCCCCTCCGACAAGGCCCCCCAGGATCGGGACCGCCTTGGCGAGCGTGATCGCAGCACGCTTGGTTCCATATTTCGCGACGAGGTGGAACCCGACCTTCTTGTTGATCGCATGGAGCGCCGCCATCGGGATCTTCTTGATCACCTGCTCGCCGAGCTTCTGACCGACCTTCACCCCGAAGGCTGCCAGGACGTTCTGCGCGCTCATCCCGATCGCGAGCATCATCACGACGGTCCGCACGTGCGGATCACGGATGTCCCATCCCCGAAGGTGTGCGATGGAACCAGCCATTCGCATGTTGATGGCGATGGACGCAGCCACGTTCGCGGGGATCGTCACGCCTGCGGTGAGCAGACCTCCGAGCCCGGTGACGAACCCCTGAGTCCCGGCCGCAGCCACCGACTCCTTGATGAGGCGGGCGACGACCGCATCGATGTCGTCCTTCATGTCCTCGGGAGAACGGCGCTCACCGTCATCAGGTGCCCTGTAATCGGCGCCCTGCCGACGCGCAAGACGGTCCTCGGCCCACGTCACCGACCCCGTGATCGGCCCCACGCCGTTGACCATGACCTTCTCCGCGAGATCGGCGACCCACCGCCCGGCCTTCTCGACCGCTCCTTCATCAGGAGTCTTCTCGTCGGCCATCACGCACCCCTTCCGCGAGCGCCCACCGGGGCATCCCGCACTGCTGCGGGCAGGAGAAGGATTCCGGTCGCCGGCATCCCCGGCAAGACCGTGGGCGGTTGGAGCCGCACCCCCTCGCCACCGCCCGTCCACCCCTTCGCGTCACGGCGCCCTTTCGCCGTGCCGCCTTCACGAGCTGAAGCGGTTACACCTTCCCATGCGAGTGAAAGCGCCGTCAAACTGTATGTCTCTGCTGGTGGTTGCCTGACGCAGGGAGGGTGAGTAGGCCGTGCCGGCTACCCTGCCCCGCAGCCGACCTCCAACAGGAACGGGCTCGGCTGCCCGGTCCACGAGACGTACAGGCCGTCCCGGGCCCGGGTGCAGGCGACGAACAGCAGGCAGCGTTCGGCGGCGAGGTCGGCCTCATGCTGGAGTCGGTCGGCCTCCTCCGGGGTGATGGCCGAAGGGTTCGGCAGCGCGCGCTCGTTGACGCCGACGACGGCGGTGTAGCGGTACTCGAGCCCCTTGAAGGTGTGCATGGTGCCCACGTTGACCGCGTCGTCGGTGCGGGCGGCTCCCGCGCGGACCCGGCTGGCAGGGACGCCGGCCGCGATCAGGCGGTCCTTGGCCTTCTCGCAGGTCTTGTTGAACCGCGCGCAGATGCCGATCTCCCCGTACGTGGCGCCGCCGTCCACCCACTCGCGCACCTGCTCGACCAAGGCGTCGAGTTCGGCCTCCTCCGTCTCCGCCGCGTGGACGCGCGGCCCGGAACCGTGCAGGGCCGAGCTGTACCCGATCAGGGTGTCGTGCCGTCCGCTGTCGGCCAGTTCGGCGTAGGGGCGGCCGAGCAGGAGTCCCGTCGCCCAGCTGAGGATCTCCTGGGTGGAGCGGTAGTTCTTGCGCAGCTTGGTCGAACGGCCGGCGACGTTGATGCCGAGGGACTTCAGCGACACCCGGTTGTCGTAGATCCGCTGGTGCGGGTCGCCCGCGATGAAAAGGTCGTCGGGCCGCCGCGGGGCAGCCGCGCGCAGCATCCGCCACTGGGCCGGGTGGAGGTCCTGGGCCTCGTCGATGACTATGTGCCGGTAGCACGGTCCCTGCTCGGTCAGCAGGTCGGTGGCCTCCACGCAGGTGCCGAGGTAGGTGCGCAATCCGTCCTCGGCCAGGCTCCGGGTGAACTCCTCCACGGTCCGCCACACCAGCGGCCGGGCGGAGGCCGGCAGCGCGCTGCCGCGGCCCCGGCGCTCGCAGCGCTCGTACTCCTCCCGGCTGCGGATGTCCTGGGTGAGGACGACGTGCTTGTACTCCTGGGCGAGGAACTGCGGGGTGCCGGTGAAGCCAGTGGCTTCCGCGGCCTGCTCCCATCGGGCGGTCTCCTCGTACCCGCTGAGCGGCCGACGCGAGGTGTTGACCACGCGTCCGGCGAAGGCGTCGACGGTCATGACGTCCACCCGGTCGCGCAGGTCAGGGTCGTCGACGAGCAGGGAGAGCCCTTCGTTCAGGGAGTCCACGAGGGCGTTGGTGAAGGTGGTGAGGAGGATGCGGTCGCCGTCGCGCAGGTGCCGCAGCAGGTGCCGCACCCGATGGAGGGCGACGACGGACTTCCCGGTACCGGGCCCGCCGGCCACCTGGGCGGGGCCGGAGTACGACGGCCGGTAGGCGACCTTGTGCTGGGCAGGGTGCAGGAAGATCCGCCAGGCGGCGAACGGCTTGTCGAGGATGTCGCGCAGTTCGTCGGCGTCCGCGACGACGGCGATCCGGGTGCGGGTGTGCGCGATGGCGGTCGCGTAGTCGGTGGTGTCGACGGGCTCCTGCGAAGCCGCGTCGGCCAGCGCCGGCACGACCACCTCCTGCCACGTCTGCTCGACACCCGCGCCGAGGGCCAGGTGTTCCAGCACCTTGTACTGGTCCGGCGGGAAGAACTGTCCAAATACGTCGAGCTGTTCCAAGCTGGTCAGCACGCGTGCCTGCGCGATGGTGGTGGCGTCGATGCCGAGCGCGGCCATCTCACCGTCGGAGATCCTCGCGAAGAGCCGCTGCTCCTCGGCGGGCGCCATGCGCTGGTAGGTGGGTGTCAGCTCCTCCAGCGTGGCGATCTCGCGGAGCTCCACGGCGCCGGTGACGGCGTTGATGGTCGCCTTCTGCTTCACCGCCCACTCGGTGGCCTCGTCGTGCGGGCCGACCCGGAGCAGCACGAAGGTGTCCCCCGTCTCGGGAGCGAGGACCACGCCGCGGTATCCCTGGGTGATGCGGATGGTCCGGATCTGCCGGTCCTTGGCGCCCTTGAGGGATTCCAGCTTCAGGCCCGGGTCCTTGAAGAGCTGGTCGAGGGAGAGCCGCTCGAACTTCTCCCAGGCGTCGAACACGCCGTTCCTGACGTGCTTCTCGAGCTTCTCCAGCTGCTGACAGAAGGCTCTGTCGAAGGCGAGGTGCGGCATGACGGGATCTTAGGCCGCCACGGCGTGGCAGCAGGCCTCGGGCTTTCGTTCACCGGCTGCCGGCCGTGCTCTGCCGGTCACTCGCCCTCGAGTTCCCGGCGGAGCATGGCCAGGATCTCCGCGGCCTCGACGGCCACTTCGTGGCGCGGGCCGTGTACGAGCACGACGTCCTCGTGCAGAGCCTTAAGACATGCCCGGGCCTCCTCCGGGTTGCCCTGGCTGAGCAGCAGCATGCCGATGTCACGGCGCAGCTCCACAGCCGCGTCGCTGACGTCGCTCTCGACGGCCCGTTCCATCTCGAGGACGCCCCGCAGCTCCGCCAGCGCCTCGGTCACCTGGCCGAGTTCGCCACGGCAGCGGGCCGCCTGGGCGCGGCAGTCGCGGGCGGCCTCGCTGGTCGGCCCGTTGATGCGGCCGTACGCCTCGGCCAGCGCCTCGAACTCGGGCAGGGCCGCCCGGTGGTCGCCCGCCAGCTGCCGGCTGACCGCCCGGCGCCGCCTTAGCCGGAGGACGGCCTTGTTCTCGGCGCCCAGGGCCCTCGCCAGCGGCTCGATCATCTCGCCCGCGACCTCGGCGGCCTGCGTGTAGCGCTCCTCCTCCATGAGGGCGATGTAGTGCTCGTCGACCTCCCGCAGCTGGGCCCGCAGCAGCTCCCGCTCGGGCGGCGAGACCACGTACTCGGCGACCTGGCCGGGAGCCGCCGTGTCCGGGGTGACAGGGGGACGGCTCTCGGCCCGGACGCGGGGCGCGTAGGGGCGGCGGTAGAGGCCGGTCGGGTCCGGTGCTCCGGGCGGCCCGGCCTCCCCGAGGGCGGAGGACTCCCCGGGCGCGGGCAGGAACGGCATCAGCCGCTCGTAGACCTCCTGCACGTCCACCGGCCGGCTCTCCGGGGTCTTGCGGAGCAGGTGCAGGACCAGCGCCTCCAGCTCCTCCGGCACGTCGGCGCGCAGGCGTCGCAGCGGAGTGGGCGCGGTCCGGACGTGCTGGTCCATCAGCTCGAAGTCGCTGCGCGCGGTGAACAGCGGCTGCCCGCAGAGAAGCTCGTGCAGTACGCAGCCGAGGGCGTAAAGGTCGGTGCGCGGGGTGACCCGGGTGCCGCGCACCTGCTCGGGTGACATGTACTGGTGGGTGCCGATGGGCCGGCCGGAGGCCGTCAGTTTGGTGACGTCGGTCCGCAGGATCGCCGCGACGCCGAAGTCGAGGACCTTCACCGTGCCGTCCCGCGCGACCAGGATGTTGGACGGCTTGAGGTCGCGGTGCACCACCGGCACGTCGTGCGCGTACGACAGCACGGTGGCGACCTGCGCGGCGACCGCCACGGCCCAGCTGACCGGGAGGGGCCGCTCCTCGTGCACGTACCGGGTGAGGGGGACGCCCTCCACCAGCTCCATGACGAGGAACAGGTGCTCGTACGTGCTGTCGAGGACGGCGTCGTACACCTGCGGCACACCCGGGTGCTGGATGCGGGCGGTGATCCTGGCCTCGCGACGGAAGCGCCGCTCCAGCTCCTCGGCCAGTTGGGGTGTGGCGGCGACGGTCTGCGGCCGGATCCGCTTCACGGCGACGGGCCGGTCCAGCACCGCGTCGTAGCCCCGCCACACGTCGCCCATGCCGCCGTTGCCGAGCCGCTCCAGCAGCTCGTAGCGGCCCGCGATCGGTCTGTCCGGCACCTGTCCCCGCCCCGCGTCCTGCGCTCGCGCTCGCTCTTGTTCCCCGAGCCCCGTTGGCCGCGGCCAGTTTTCCCGGAAAGGGATCACTGCGTCCAGCCCGGTCCTACGAGGGCGCGGCGGACGAGGCGTGTCGCGCCACCGTGTACTCGGCCCAGACCGCCTTGCCGGGGCCGTCCGAGCGCGGTTCGCAGCCCCAGCGATCGGCGAGGGCCTCGACCAGCAGCAGGCCACGTCCGCCGGTACGGGTGGGGCCGGCGGCAGGGGCGGCAGCGGGCACAGGGAGTTTGTCGCCTCGCGTGTCGGTGACCTCCACGCGGACCGTGAGGGATGCGGCGGCGGGCGCGGAGAGTGCGAGGAGGTGGACACGGAAGTCGCGGCCGGCCACATGGCCGTGGGTGACGGCGTTGGTGGCGAGCTCGGAGACGAGCAGGCTCAGCACGTCGTGTCCCTCGCTGCCGTACGGCAGGCCCCAGGAGTCGAGCCGCTCCGCGCAGAGCCGACGGGCCAGGCGCGCGCCTCGGGGCGTCGAGCTGAAGCGGAGGGCGAAGCAGGAGTGGACGGGGGTCGCCGGTGCGGGTTGTTCCGTTCGGTTCACGCACGCAGCGTGGCTGGGCGTGGCATAACGTGACCAGGGGTGACGCGCCGACGCCGTGGGGAGTACCCGCGGGCGAACACCGTGTACGGGACGGTACGGCCGCGTGAGCGGGAAGTGGGGTGTGCGGTGTTGGACGACAGGGAGAGCGGCGTCGACGCCGAGGTGCCGGGGCAGCGGCGGAGTGAGGAAGAGCCCCCAGGGGGCTGATCGGCGCGTTCGGAAGGCAGTTGAAGCTGCTGCGGACGCGGGCGGGCATGGAACGGGCCGAACTCGGCAGACGGGTCGGGTACTCGGCGGACACGATCGCCTCCTACGAGCAGGGGCGTCGGGTTCCGCAGCCGCGGTTCATCGAGCAGGCGGACGAAGTGCTGGATGCGGGCGGGTTGTTGGTGGCGTTGAAGGGGGAGGTGGCTCGGGCGCGGTATCCGCCTTTCTTCCGGGACATGGCTCAACTTGAGGCCGAGGCAGTGGAGTTGTGCGCCTACGACACGGTGGTGATCAACGGCCTCTTGCAGACCGAGGAATACATGCGGGCAGTGCTGGCCATGCGTCGGCCGTTGCTGGACGAGGCCACCATGGAACTGCGTGTATCCGCTCGGCTGGACCGACAGGAAATCTTCAACCGCTGGCCGGCTCCGCTGCTCAGCCTCGTGATGGAGGAGTCCGTACTGCGCAAGCCCCTGGGCGGCAAGGTGGTGCTGCGAGGACAGCTTGAGCATCTCCTGCTCGTCGGCCGTCGGCGGAACGTAGAGATCCAAGTGATGCCACTGGACCGCGAGGACAACGCCGGTATCGATGGACCGTTCACAGTGGTCAGACGCAAAGGCGGAGAGCAGGTCGTCTATGCGGAGGTACAGGGACGCAGCAACCTGGTGACGGACAACGACGAGACGGCTCTGGCCGCTGCCCGCTATGGGATCATCAGAAGCCAGGCTCTTACTCCGCAGCAGAGCCTGGAACTCATCGAGGAGTTGCTGAAGGAGCTATGAAGACGGCAGAGAGCGCAACTTCAATGGTCGGACTCGCCTGGTTCAAGAGCAGCTACAGCGGAGCCGAGGGTGGCCAGTGCGTCGAGGTCGCTGCCGCTCACAACGCTGTGTTGGTCCGGGACTCGAAACACTCCGCCGGGCCCGTTCTGGCGCTCGAGCCGAAGGCCTGGTCCGCCTTCGTGGAGCAGGCCGCGCGCGGCTGAAGCGGGCAGGGCGGCTGCGGCCCGGCACCGGGTGGTGCCGGACCGCAGACACCGTCAGAAGTCGTCCAGCCCCTCCTCCCGGCGGATCATCCGCCAGGCCGCGCGGCGGGCACTGCGGTCGAGGTTGGACTTGAAGTCGCGGTCCGTCCCGAAATACCGCCTGCCGAGCGTGTCGATCGTGGAGACATGGTCCATCATGTTCTCTTCGAACTTCTTGTCGAAGACGACACCGAAGTTCTCCTCGTCGTTGACGAGGGCGGCGGCCCGGACCTTCGGGTCCTTCTTCGTCGCGTTGAAGGCCGGGAGGACGTCCTCCTCGGTGAACTCCGTGCCGAACTTCGCGTTGAACCTTTCGATCAGCTCCGACAGCAGCGACTTCTCCGCGTCCTTACCGCCGCCGACCCCGTCACCGAACCCCTTCAGTTCGGCCGGGCCTTCGGGCACGAGGGACTTGTCGTGCTCGCCGGTCTTCTCGACGCGCAGGTGGCTGAGGTCGACCTCGCCTATGTCGACGCCGCCGTCCGCCAGGCGGGGCAGCCGGTTGAGCAGGTAACGCCCGTAGAGGTACAGCCGCTCCAGGTCGGCGTCCTGGTAGGGGACGATCTGCGCGAGGAAGCCGTACTTGCGGACGTAGTCGTTGAGATTGGCCCGGAACTCCTCGGCGGCCTCGACATCGTCCTCCTCCTCGCTCTCCAGGAGGGTGCCGAAGCGGGTGACGGCGGGGGAGAGGAGCCGGTACAACTCGGCGTGCAGCTTCTCCCACTTGGCCTGGGAGCCGCCGGCCTTCTCCTGCGCCTCGAAGTACGCGGCGACGAACTCGTCCATGTCCTGCTCCGAGACGATCGGCGCGGACATGACCCGACTCTGGGCCGTGTACAGGAGGTTCGGGTCGGAGGGCAGGGTGTGCGCCTCCTCGAAGTACGGGCGGAAGGCGTCCTGGATGTCCTCGGCCTCGTTGACGAAGTCCAGGACGGCCAGGTCGGCCTGCGACTTGCGTTCGGCGGTGCGGTTGAGGCGCGAGAGCGTCTGCACGGCGGCGATGCCGGTCAGCGTCTTGTTGACGTACATCGTCGTGAGGAGCGGCTGGTCGAAGCCGGTCTGGTACTTCTCGGCGACGACGAGGATCCGGTACTCCTGCTGCCCCTTGCCGCCGGCCTTCGCGGCCTTGTCGTCGGCGCGGGTGTAGGCGAACGCCTTGGGCAGCGCGCTCTCCGGCAGACCGCCGTTCTCCTTGCTCTCGGTGGTCTCCTCACCGTCGATGGTGAGGGAGCCGGAGAAGGCGACCAGGACGCCCAGGTCCGGGTACTTCGTGTCGTACTCGCGGTCGGCGATGTAGCTGCGGATGGCGCGAGCCATCTGGACGGCGGACTGGCGGGACGCCGTGACCACCATCGCCTTGGCCCGGCCACCGAGCCGGCTGCGGGTGTGTGCGACGAAGTGCTCCACGATCACCTGGGCGTGCTGGGACACCGTGTGCTCGTGCATGAGCGCGAACCGGGCGAGCAGGCTGTTGGCCTTGGAGGGGTCGACCTCCTTCTCGTCGTGGTTGAGGTTCGCGAGCTTCCAGTAGGTGTTGTAGGTGACGTAGTTGCGCAGGGGGTCGAGGATGAAGCCCTCCTCGATGGCCTGACGCATGGAGTAGGTGTGGAAGGGGCGGTAGACGGTCTTGCCGTTCTCCACGGCTTCCGTGCCGAAGAGTTCGAGCGTCTTGGCCTTGGGGGTGGCCGTGAAGGCGAAGTAGGAGAGGTTGGCGGCCTGGGAGCGCTCGACCGCCTTCGCCTTCAGCTTGTCCTCCACGGTGACCGTGGTCGCGCCCTCGTCGTCCGAGTCGGCGTCCAGGCCGAGGTCGCGCAGGGCCGACTTCACGGCGGTGGCGGCGTCGCCGGACTGGGAGGAGTGCGCCTCGTCCACGATGATCGCGAAGCGGGTGCCCTTGATCTCGGTCGGGTTGCTCTTGATGTAGTTCAGCAGCGCCGGGAACGAGTGCAGGGTGACCGTGACGATCTTCCCGGTGTCCCGGGAGAGAGCGCGGGCGAGCTGTTCGCTCTTCGCCCCGTGCTTCTCGTCGATCTTCACGACCAGGCCGTCGGTCTGCGAGAAGCTGCCGACCGTCGCCGAGAGCTGGGCGTCCAGCGCGCGGCGGTCGGTGATGACGATGACCTTGTCGAAGACGGGCTCGCCGGGCTTGATACGGCCATCGACGAGGGCGTCGGGCCGCAGGACGGCGGGATCGCGGCGTGCGTGCAGATCGCTGAGGCGGTGGGCGAGCCAGCCGATGGTGTTGGACTTGCCGGAGCCGGCGGAGGCCATGATCAGGTAGTTCTGGCCGGCTCCGTGGACGGATGCGTGCGCGGTGAGCTTGCGGACCACGTCCCACTGGTGGAATCGGGGGAAGATCGTTGTCTTGCTGGTGCCGCCGCCGGGCGTCTTGTGCTTCTGCTGGTGCACGAAACGCTGGAGCAGGTGGAGCCAGTTGTCTCGCTGCCAGAGCTCTTCCCAGAGGTAGGACGTGGCGTACGTGCCGTGGGCGGTGGGCGCCGGGTTGCCGGCCCCGCCGGGCTGACCGGGGCCGTTGGAGCCGGTGTTGAACGGCAGGAACCGGGTGCTCTTGCCGCGCAGTTGAGTGGTGAGGAAGACCAGGTCCGGGTCAACGGCGAAGTTGGCGATGACGCGGCGCATGAAGATCAGCTCGGTCGGGTCGCGGTCGCTCCGGTACTGCTCCTTGGCCTGCTCGACACCCTGACCGGTGAGCGGGTTCTTCAACTCGGCCGTGGCGACGGGGATGCCGTTGAGGAACAGGGTCAGGTCGAGACGGTGGCCCCAGTTGGCCTGCTTGGTGGCGTAGGGGAGCTCGCGGACGACGGTCAGGCGGTTGGCCCGGTAGCCGCTGAGGACGGAGTCGTCGGAGATGAGGTTGGGCTTGAAGTAGGCGACGCGGAGCCGGACGCCGCGGTCCTTCACGCCGTTGCGCAGGACGTGGAGCAATCCGTCGTCGGCGATGGCCCGGTCGAGGCGCTGCGCGAAACCACGTTGTGCCTCGTTGGGGTTGCCGCCGTAGACGGTGAGCAGCTCGTCCCACTCGTCGGGCTGGGTCGCTCCGATGAAGGTGAACAGCTCGTTGGTGTCCAGGCCCAGATCGGCCTGGTATTTCTCGGGGTTCGCCTCCCGCCAGCCTCGCTCGCAGAGGGCGGCGACGATGGCGGAACCAAAGGACGACTCGTCGTGCACGGGGCTCATGCGGATACTCCTTCGGTCACGTTGCGGCCACTGGCGGTGGACACGTCGAACTGGCCGGTTACGGCGGCGGTGATGAGGGCTTGGCGGCGTTCGTCCAGCAGCTCGGCCTGTCGATTCATCGTTGACCGCAGGCTTCGGATACGTGCTGAGTGAGCAGAGAGCCGGTCCGAGATAATTCGCTGCGTGGAGAAAGGCGGGAGCGGGAAGGTAAACCCTCCGATTTGGTCACCGCTGAGATGCGGAACTGAGACACCGGTCAGCTCCCCCTCCACAGCTTGGCGGAACCTTGAAGACCGAAAGCTCCAGTAGACATACCTCATGTCAACCTCGACGGACTTTGGCCGAAGGCACGCAACCCGTTGGAGGAGGAGCGCAGGTAGATCTCTCTCCGAGATGAAGGTCATGCGCATGCCGCTAGAGATCCAGGGGCGATCCATCCCCAGGACCAGATCGCCGTCGCGTAGATGGAATCGCTGAGGTGTGGGCGCTCCGTCTTCGTCCCACGAAACGGTTTCATCCCACGACGTCTCATCCACGGAGACGTTGATGCCGCGAAGAAGTCGTGTACCGCCGTTGTGTAGAAATCCCTCGCTGGGAAAAGCGTAACCCGCAATGACCTGGCATAGACGGCTTACCTTTCCTGGCCCCCAGTCTGCTCTATCAGTGCTAACCCCGATCTTTTTGAGGGTTTCGGCATCTGCGGCGGTAGCTCCGTCGACGAGTTGGCCCAGCATAAGGTTGAGCAAAGCACCCTGGGCTTCTCGTGCCTCCCTGACACGGTCGATCCGGGCGGTCTCGGCGTCGAGGAAGTCGGCGATGCGGCGCTGCTGAGCGAAGTCCGGGGCTGCCACGCGAATGTTCGCGTAACGCTCGGCATTGAAATTCTGAATCGTTGATGCTACAGACTCGGCTTGAATGGTGTGCTGGAATGGGACGCTGCGGGCAACGTAAGCGAGGAACCTAGGGTCCACATTCGAGCGAGGTCGAAATCTGACCAAGTAGCCTGCGAACGTCATCCCTGCATCAGTCGGGCGAACCAGATAGGACTGTCCGGGCGGTGTTCCGCTGCGGGACAGAAGCAGGTCCCCAGCGGTAAGGGTGAATCGCGCTTCAGGAACGGATTCGACAAAGACGCCGGATTCGTCAGGTGTCAGTACGCCACTACTGATGTCCGTGGTACGTAGGAGGCGCACTCCCGGCTGCACGTACGTTTCTGCCGAGACATTGAGGCCGTATTGTCCCCCGTCGACGCAAAGGTCCTTGAGTCGAAGGTTGCGCCAGCTACTCATTCCGTAACCTCTCCTAGAAGCCCCTGAATCTCCGCCTCCAGTGCCTTCAACTCCGCGTCGATCTCCGCCAACGGTCTCGGCGGCTCATACGCGTAGAAGTGCCGCGTGAGCGGAATCTCGTACCCGATCTTCGTCTTGCTGTGGTCGATCCACGCGTCCGGCACGTACGGGTGGACCTCCCGTGCCAGGTACTCCTCAACGTCCTCGCCCAGCGGGACGTTCTCGTAGTCGCGCAGCTCCGCGTCCGGCTCGGGCTGGTCCTTGATGCGCTGGACTTCGCCCTCCGGGTCCCGCACGCCGACAACCTCACGCAGCGCCTTGTTGAACGGCGCCCCCGTCGGCCAAGTCCCGCCGGTCAGCACCACCGCGTCCTTCAACGCGAGCCAGGCCTCCTGCTTCGTGCTCCAGCTCGTGCCCATCAGGGACTTGAAAGCGTCCGCCAGGGCCGGTGCCTGCGGCAGCTTCTGGATGGCCTTGGACGCCTCCAGCGCCGCCAGCGTCTCCTCCGTGATCTCGAACCGCAGCTTCAGCGGGCGCTCCACCGTGATCCGCTGGTAGCCGAAGTCCTCGTTCCAGAAGACCTTCACCTTGCTGTACAGCGGGTGCTCCGCGTCCCCCGCCACCGCCAGGGCCTCGCCGTACAGCTTGACCACCGTGGCGATGTGGTCCTTGCCCAGCTCCTTGCGCTTGTCGCCGAGGGACTTGCGCATCTTTTGCCACTGGTCCCGCGCGTCCAGCAGCACGACCTTGCCCTTGTGGTCCGGGCTCTTGCGGTTGGTCAGGATCCAGAAGTAGGTGGAGATGCCGGTGTTGTAGAAGAGCTGGTCCGGCAGGGCGACGATGCCCTCCAACCAGTCGTTCTCCAGGATCCAGCGGCGGATCTCCGACTCGCCCGAGCCGGCCGCGCCGGCGAACAGCGGCGAGCCGTTGAAGACGATCGCCAGGCGCGAGCCGCCTCCACCGTCCACACCCACCGGCTTCATCTTCGAGATCATGTGCTGGAGGAACAGCAGCGAGCCATCGCTAATCTTCGGAAGCCCCGCCCCGAAGCGGCCGGCCTCGCCGAGCTGCTTGTGCTCGGCCTCGACCTCGTCCTTGACCTTCTTCCACTCCACGCCGAACGGCGGGTTGGCCAGCATGTAGTCGAAGGTCTTGCGCGCGTGGCCGTCGTCCGAGAAGGAGTTGCCGAAGGCGATGTTCTCCGGGTCCTGGCCCTTGATCATGAGGTCGGACCGGCAGATCGCCCACGACTCGGGGTTGAGCTCCTGCCCGTACACCTCCACCGTGGCGTCCGGGTTCAGCTCCGTGATCAGGTCGTCCATCGCGGAGAGCATGCCGCCCGTGCCGCAGGCCGGGTCGAGGACCGTGCGCACCGCGCCCGGAAGCTGGAGCGCGTCGCCGTCGGGGGCGACCAGCAGCCGCACCATGAGCTGGATGACCTCGCGCGGCGTGAAGTGCTCACCGGCCGTCTCGTTGGACTGCTCGGAGAAGCGGCGGATCAACTCCTCGAAGATATAGCCCATGTTGTGGTTGGGCACGACCTCGGGACGCAGGTCCAGGTCGGTGAACTTGCCGATGACCTGGTAGAGCAGGCCCGCGCCATCCAGCCGCTTGATCTGCTGGGCGAACTCGAAGCGGTCCAGCACACCTCGGGCGTTGTCGGAGAAGGCCCCCACGTACAGGGCGAGGTTCTTCGCCGCGTTCTGCGGGTCCGCCGCGATCTTCTTCAGAGTGAGCGTGGACGTGTTGTAGAAGGCGTGGCCGGAAGCCTTGCGGAGGAACTTGTCCGCGATGATGTCCTGGCCCTCGAACTTCGCCAGGGTCTCCGTGACCTTCTCGCGCGTGGGTTCCAGCACGCACTCCAGTCGCCGCAGCACCGTGAACGGCAGGATGACCTTGCCGTAGTCGGACTGCCTGTAGTCCCCCCGCAGGAGATCGGCGACGGACCACGCGTGGTTCGCCAACTCCGTGTGCTTGCTGATGTTCAAGACTTCTTCCGCTTCCCTTCCGGGGCCGGTACGGATGACGTGGAGCGCGGCGGGAGGGTGGGGGCCTCGTCCGTCCGCATTATGAGTGGGGGAGTTCGAAAGTCTCGGGTTCCTGCGGGACCAGCTGTCCGCCCGTGAGGCCGTCGGCCACGAGCCGTGCCGTCTCCTCGGCCAACTCCTCTGCTCTACGGGCCTGGTCGCGCAAGGTGGCAACGTGCCGGAACGCCTGTCCGTACCGCCGCTGTTCCTCCAGCGGCAGCAGGGGGACGCGCAGCCGGCCCGGGCTGAGGTGCAGTGTGGAGCTGCCGGTGGAGGCGCCGGTCAGGTTGGCCTCCGAGCCGAGGAAGCCGTAGAGGAACCAGGGGTCGAGCCGCGCCGGGTCGGGCCGGAAGAGGTGAACGCCCGGACCGAGCAGCACACCAGCCTCTTCCTCGCCCGCCACCCGTGCGACGGCACCCCGTCCGCCGGTCAGCCCACGCACCAACACGTCGCCCACGGCGATCTCCGGCACCTGCTCGGCGACCTGCTCGTCCTCGATCCGCCCCGTCGGTCCGCTTCCGCGAGCGATGTCGCCGCCGGTGAGGGCGGGCCGGGCCACCCCGCCACCCGCCTCCGGGCCGCCCTCGCCGTCCCCCTGCCTCGGCGACGCGGGGGCTGTCCGCAGGACCTTCAGCGCGCCGCCCCGGGCCAGGTCGGACACCGTGGCCGAACGCCACTGGCGCGCCTCGGCACCCGCGGCCTCCCACAACTCCGTGCCGGCCAGTGCCGCGACCGACTGCGCCGCACCCGTCAGCGCCTCCCGGGCAGCCACGGCCTGGTCGGCCAGCTCCCGCGGGTCCACGTCGGCCTGCGAGGCACGTACCTGTCGGGCGGGCGTCACGTCGACCACCTCGTCGAGCAGGTCGACCACGCTCACCGCCCGCGCCACACCGGCCTGCGCCTCGAACCCGTCCGGGTCCGCGGCGTACGCCGTCCACGCCGAGACGATCTGCTCGGTCACCCGCGCCCAGTCCACCGCACCGGCACGGCTCCCGCCGCGCCCCGGAGCCGTGGGCTCGCCCACGGTGTCAACGAAGAGCACCGTCTGGTATGCCGGCCAGGTCGGCTCCGGCCGCTGCAGCACCCACACCTGCAGGCCGATGTGGAGCGGAATCGCCGCCCCCGGCGGCAGGGCCGCCACCGCCCGCAGCGCGCCGCTGCGGATGAGCTCGGCGCGGATGCGGCGGCCGGAGGAGCGGGACGCCGTGGCCGGCGGGAGAAGCAGAACGGCGTGGCCGCCCGGTTCGAGGTGGGCCAGCGCGTGCTGGACCCAGGCCAGTTCGGACTCGGCGCGGGGCGGGAAACCGTACGCCCAACGCGGGTCGTAGGCCAGTTCGTCGTGGCCCCAGTCCCGGTCGCCGTAGGGCGGGTTGCACAGCACGGCGTCGACGGTGAGGTCCGGAAAGGCGTCGGCGCGCAGGCTGTCGCCCGTGCGCACGGTGACGTCCGCACTCTCCTCAGCGGTCAGGGTCAGGCCGACCGCGGTGCGCCGTGCCTGGACGGGGAGGCTGTCCTGCCCGTACAGCTTGCGCGCGCCGCGCGCTGCTGCGGCCGACAGCAAGGTGCCGCTGCCGCATGCGGGGTCGAGGACGCTGGCCGGGGAGCCCGGGACCAGGCGGGCCAGCAGGTCGGCGAGCGGGGCCGGGGTGCGGTAGGCGCCGCTGGCGGCACTGTCCTCCAGCTCCCTCTCTGCCAGTACGCCGAGTGCCGTCTGCGCGCTCTCGTCGCGGACGCAGAGCAGCAGGGCGCGCAGGACCGTGGTGTCGGAGTCGGTGAACCGGACGGGTTCCGTGTCCGGCACCACGTCCGCGACCTCGGCGGCCGCGTCGTTCGCCTGCTTCAGCAGATCGGCGTCGGACAGCGCGAGCAGGCCGGTGAGGCCGTCGTCGGGGCGGCGGGCCGCTGCCAGGACCAGCAGAAGCAGGTCGGACGTGCCGGCGCCGGCCGGCTCTCGGAGGCGAAGGGTGGTGCGCAGCTCCCCGCTGGGCGTGGCCGCCGTGCGCTGTCCGCGTGAGGCGAGCCAGGCCCGGACCTCCTCCAGGTCGTACAGCGGGCTGCTGTCCGTGCCGCCCGAGGGTGCCGGGAAGTCCTCGTGCCGGCGGCGCCAGTTGCTGACGGTGGCGCGCGTGACGCCCGCGATGCGGGAGATCTCGGCGGCTGTCACCTGGGCGGATGGTGCGGGTGG
The DNA here is from genome assembly GCF_040643755.1 of Streptomyces sp. NPDC047079. Lineage (NCBI taxonomy): Bacteria > Bacillati > Actinomycetota > Actinomycetes > Kitasatosporales > Streptomycetaceae > Streptomyces > Streptomyces sp. NPDC047079. The sequence goes on along the minus strand of NZ_JBEYUZ010000019.1, from coordinate 59,702 downwards.
CTGCGACATGGATGTGGTCCTGGCTCCGGTGATCGGCGTGGTTACAACCTACAGCACGAGTCAACTCCTGGAAACTGTTGGACAGTGCTTTCATGCTTGTGCTTCCATGTACTCGCTTCCGCCGGTGAGCGACGCTCCGCCGGCGCGAACCGTCACTTCCCTTGCACAGCCATGTCCTTGAGCGCCCAGCCCCTCGTCCTGCCCGAACCCCTTGCCGGGGGACGTGCGGCGCCTCGAGGCCAGGCGACGGCCGATCGACCACCACCCAGGGGGTAACCCATGCGCCTGACCATGCCGAGCGGCACCCCGGAAGGAATCCCGCTCACCGTCATGCCGTTCCGCGAGGACGCGGTCATCGGCACCATGTCCCTCGCGACGCTGGTACGTCTCGTGCCGTCACCGCGTCAGGAGGAGGACCCGCGCGCCGCAAAGGCCGCGTCAGGGCACGACCGGCGTCACGCCGAGCTGCGCGCGACCGTGCAGCGGACGCTGAAGTCCCAGAAGGGCAAGAACATCCCGGACTACGCCGAGTACATCGCCGCCGGCATCCTCGGCAAGCACGGCTCCGCCTGGTCCACGCCCCCGATCACGCTCTGGCACGCGGACGAGATCGCCGCGATGAGCGACGAGTTGGTCCCCGACTCGGGCCTGCGGACGTTGACCGTCGCCCCGGACGCCATGGTGATCGCCATCGACGGCGAGACCCAGACCACCGCCTGGCACGACATCTACCAGGACCCGGAATCCTTCGGCCTCACCTACACCGAGCTCAGCCGGCGAGTCCGTATCCCCTTCGAGCTCTACCTGGGGATCTCCGCGGCAGACGCGCGGCAGATCTTCTACGACCGCAACGTCAAGGGCATCGACGTCGCCAAGAACCTGGCCATGTCCATGGACCAGCGCGACCTCGCCACCCGCCTCGCCTACATCGTCGGCGAGAAGCTCGAGGTCGAGTCGAACGGGCAGCGGATGCCGTTCGGCAAGCTGGTCAACGCCGGCAAGCGGCAGCTCACCAGGACCGACAAGGAGGTCGTGACGCTGTCCGCGCTGCGGACGCTGATCGTCACCACCGTCTTCGGCAGCAAGGGTGTGCAGTACTCGGCCGCCAACGTCCACGAGGGCGACCTGCCGCCCAACACCGACGCCGACGAGGCGGAGACGGTCGTCGTACGTCTCGTGTCTCGGCTGATCGGGGGCCGCTTCCCGGACTTCGCCCGGCGCAGCGCCATCACGGCCCCGGCCGTGATGGCAGGGCTCGGCGTCCTGCTGCACCGTGCCACCCCCTGGTGCGACCCCGGCGACGCCATGAGCTACGAGACGGTCGAGCACCTGCTCGCCAACGTCCGCTGGGAGCGCGAACCCTCCTACTGGGACGGCGTATGCGCCACCGTCGGCGCCACCGGCCGGCTCAACTTCAGTGGCGGTGTGAAGGACTCCGCCGGCCGCGTCGCGGGCGCGCTCCTCGACCCGAACAGCGAGTTGGGCCGGAAGATCCGGGGGATGCGGATGCAGAGCTGAAGAGGCATGCGGCGCTGGTTCTTTGACGCCGAGACCCTCTCAGCCGAACGCCCCTCTCCGGACGAGGTCCCACTTGGGGGCACGGCCCAAGGCTCCCGCACTCACGTATCCGTGGCGTCCAGGCTGCGATGCCGCCCTGGGGCCGGCTTGGTCCGGCCGGTCCGGAGCCGGGCGCGGCGGGGCGGTCCCGCTTCCGTCAGCATGCGCGCCCTCCCCTCCCGCCAGCCGTCGTCCCCTTCCACCCACATCCATACAAGGAATGGCCTCATGAGCTACCCGAACATCTCCGGCTCGCCGTCCTCTCCATCCTCTTCGTTCCCGTACGCCGTCCCCTCCACATCCAAGGGCAGTCCCCAGCACCGGACAGCGGCCGATCAGGCCCCGGCTTCAGGCGCGCCCGGGATGGCACCGCGGACGTCCCCCGCCTCCGCGCAGCCGTCGGCCGGGAGGAAGCCGTCGTGGCGCGGAGCGCGGCTCACCCACGGTGCCTCAAAGCTCCTCGCGCTGATAGCTGCACCCCTGACCCGTCCGCGCAGGACCGTCCTCGCCGTGGCCGCGACAGCCGTGGGCTGCTGCCTGTGCGCCTGCTCCACCATCGGCGGCACACAGACCGACACCGCGCCGACGACGGACACCGTCAGCGCCTCGCAGGACACCCGGAGCGCCGGGGACGCGCAGGACACCCAGGACGACTCCGGCAGTGACACCTTCACCGTCGCCCTGGACAAGACCGCCACGTGGAACAACGGCGTCAAGGCGCACCTGAGCGGCTTCAGCCGGGGCACCTCCGGCGAGTACGCCAGCCCGTCCGGCAAGGCCTATCTGGCCTTCTCCGTCACCATGCAGAACGGCTCGAAGTCCTCGATCGACCTGAGCATGGTCAGCTTGTCCTGCCCGGACGGAGCCGACGAGATCTTCGACACGGACGCCGGCTTCAAGGGCACGCCGGACACGCACCTGCTGCCGGGCAAGTCGCAGACCTGGAAGGCGGCGTGTGCGTTCCCCAAGGCGGCCAGGAACGCTCAGATCGAGATCACGCCGACCGACACCTCCGACTCCGGCTCGTACCGCACGGCCATCTTCACCGGCCAGGTGCAGTAGCCAACACCGCGGACGGGACCCCGCTGGGTGCCCTCGTCGTCTCCGCACGGCGGCGGCTCACGCCTCCGCCGTCCTCGGTGCACATCGATGCCGCGCCCACGGGCCCGCCGCACCCACGCCCGCGCGCACCAGGTGCGGCCCCGCTCACCACCAACCGCGACCCGGAAGGCCATTGTGACGATCACCGAGCACACACAGCTGATCCGTCGCTTCGGCGACGACTTCACCGCCTTGCAGGAGGCCGTTCTCGCGCGAATGAACGGGATCTGCGCTCCGGAGGTCGCCGCGGCCTTGGAACACGCTTCGCTCGCCGGTCCCATCACCATCTCTCTCGCCCACGCCGAGGTCCTCGCGCGCGGGGCCGTCCGGCGTGCGGAACTCTCGGCTCAGACTCCCGAGCGGCTGCGACGGCTGCGAGCCCACGCGCGCAAGGTGCGACGCGCCCGGTCGCAGGCGGAGGCCGTGTACAAGGAGCAGCGTGCCCCCCGCCTCGCCGGCCGCGCCCGGCCGGTGGACATGCTGGAGCTGAGGGTGGCGCGCATGGCGTTCCCGGCGGCCTTCGCCGAGGCCCTGCGGCAGGAACTCCGCGACAGGGGGCTGCCGGACGGCACACCGCAGGCGCCGGAGAGCGACCTTGTCCGGTGGGCCTGCGACCGGACAACGGCAGGCGACGAACTGCCGGCACCGGTGCGCGAACTGCGGGACTGCGACGACGACGCCTTCGTTCAGGCCCTTCTGCGCGATGCCCGGGAGGAAGAGAACCCGTACCTCCCGCACGACTCGCTGGTCGAACGGTGGAGCCGCCATGCCCGTGTCGCGCTGGCCTGGGGCCGCTACGCGATCGGCCAGGCTGAACGGGACCTACTCGCCTGCTCTCTCTCCGTACGGCGCGCCCGACTTGACGCTCTGGACGACGCCTACCAGGACACCGCGGTTCTCGCTGCCCGCTCACGCGAAGCCCTGATCCGGGTCACGGAACTGCACGACCGGATGCAGGCCTGCGTGACCACGGGGCCTTTCGCGGAGCTCATCGCGCATTGTCGCGCCGCGGCTCTGGCACGCTTCGCCGGCGCCCAGCCCGAGTTGTGGCACAGCGTGCGTGAGCTGACCGTGAGGCACCAGGCGCACTGCCCCGAACAGGCCGACGGCTGCCCGCACTGTCACCGCACTCTCGCCGCCCTCCTTGCCGACGCCCGTCCTGCCGATGCGGGCGAGGACGGCGACGGCGAACATCCGACGGCAACGCCTCCGGCCGATGGGGACCGCTACGCCGTGCTCGCCGACCTTCCCGACACCGCCGTCGTAGCCGTCGCCGATGCCGCCATCGGTGACGAGTCCGCACTGTGCGGCTACGGCTGGGCTGCCGAAGACGGGACAACCGGATACGGCGACTCCCTCGCATCGAGCAGCGGCGAAGCCGAAGTCATCGGTATCTGCGCGGCCGCCCTAAGCCTCCTTGAGCACCACGAGGACGCACCCGTAGTCCTCCTGTGCGACAGCGCCCAGGCAGTCGAGGCAGTCAACACGGCCCTGCGCTCCACCGACCCGGCAGCCGCCCACCGCATCCTCCTCTTCCCGGAGAGCCGGCAGTTGATGGACCGCCTGTTGCGCCACCGCCACCGCGTCCAGGTCCGCTGGCTGAAAGGCCACATCGGACACGACCTGAACGAAACCGCCGACGCCTTAGCACGCCTCGCCCTCCGCCACGCCAAGGGCCGAATCCCTCCCTCCGCCGCCCGGAAGGAGGAGGCGCGGATCCTGCGCTCGCTCGGCTCCGGGGCCGGCCCCCTCTCGGTCGCTGCCTGAGCCCATGGCCCGATGCGGACACCCGCAGGTGACGCGAGGCAGCCCCAATTGTCACAGTGGTTCGCCTTGCCTTCCCGGTCGCGCCGCCCCGACACCAGAGCAGTTGGTAAATCCCCCCGGCTCGCACACATCACCTTCACAGGTAGCCTTTGGTTGCAGGGACCCTGCAGTTGATGTCTGTCTTCCGGCGCACTGTGCAGGTGCCGCGATGGGCCGCTTGTGAAAACTTGGTGGGGAATGAGGGGATACGCCTTCGCTTGTCGCGCGGCGTTAAGTCACGCTGGGCGGTGACGGTCGAGGACTGCCAGGCCGAGGGGCCGGCGCGCCAGGGGGCGTTCGGCAGCGGCCCGTTGTCCGCGGCGGCTCGGGTGACGCGCAAGACCGTTCCATGTCCTGGGGGTATCACGAACGGGGCATCGAAACCTCTCTTTTGGGGACAGAGTGGATCATTCTTATCAGGCGTGGCAGGAAGTGCTGGCCGAGGAGTTCTTCGGACGGCAGCATGCCGGCCACCCGACGCTGTTCTACGTGGACGACGACGTGGAGCAGGAGCTCAGGCACGGATACGGCATGGAGGAGCCCCTCACCCGGTGCGTGGGCAGGTTCCTGCGGCTGGGGACCGCGGAACCGTACAGCGCGTTGGAGGACTACCGATGGCGCGTGCGGCAGCAGGACAAGGACGCCGTGCCGGCCTTCCTGCCGCTGCTGGCCTGCTCGGTGATGGCCGCGTCCCGGATGGTGAACGACCGGAACCACCGGGCCACCGCCTACCATGCCCGCTTCTCCGAGCTGCTGACCGGCGACGAGAAGCAACTGGGCAGCCACCACTACGAGCCCATCTCCCGCATGTGGCAGGTGCTGGCCTCCTGGCAGCACAGCCGGAAGGGTGCGCGGGGCCTCTGCACCATTCCCGCCCCCGCCGACCTGCCCTCCAACCGCAGCATGATCGGGTTCGCCCAGTCCCAGGCGCTCCTCAGCGGCGCGGACCGGTCCTTCATGCCGAAGGTCTTCCGGTTGTTGCGGGAGCACGGTACGACCTGGCCGCTGCCGGGGGAGACGCTGCTGGCCCAGATTGAGATCCGGGGCATGGAGCAGCACTTCTCCAAGGGCTTCCGCAACGCTCTGCAGGAGGATGAGTTCCGCCCCTTCGTCGCCAAGTTGCTCGGCAACTACGCCGCTTCCTGGGACGGTTCGGACGAGCTGCTGCCCACCGGTGTCACCCGGGCTGAGCTCCTGGTGCGGCTGGACGCGGGGCGGCTCAGCTGGGTGGCGCGCCTGCGGTCCGCGGAGCAGAAGGAGCGCATCGAGCTCAAGGGCGGCCTCGTCCTCGAACAGCTCGGAGACACCGCCTACTACGAGGTGACGGGCCTGCCCGCCCCGAGCGCGGAAACCCTCGCCAGGGGCATCCGCCGCGACGGGGACAACCTGGTGCTCAGCCGGCCCTCCTGCTCCGTCTTGGTGCTCGCACGTGACGACGTGCTCGGCGTCTGGGCCGGCACCGACAGCTTGCGCCCAGGAGAGGCACACGTGGTGCTCGCCGCCCCCACCGCGCAGCGGGACGTGCAGCGGCTGCTGGACAAGGCCGCGACCACGGGCCGGAGCGCCGACACCAGCAAGCTGGCCTGGGTGCCGCAGGGCTGGTCCATGCACAAGCCCGTCACCTTCGACGACGCGGTCACCCTGCGCCGGGCGCTGAAGGAGGTCCAGGGCGCGGTCGGCCTCCTTCAGCCTCCGGCCCAGTTCAAGCTCCGCCTTGAGGGCGGGCTGAAGCTCGCGCCCTCGCTCGATTCCCGTTTGTACCTGCGGGGAGGCGAGCCCCAGCTGGTCCTCCCGGACGCCACGGAGGGCACGGGTGCCCTCCTGGTCGACGGAAAGGAGCGGCCCGAGCTCAGGAAGGCCGTCGCCGCGGGCCGCCCCGTCCCCCTGGCCGTGCTCCGGCTGGAGCAGGGCCGCCACACGGTGAGCTATGCAGGCGTGGAGATCGACTTCGCCACCGCGGACCAGGCCGTCGTCGAGCCGAAGATGACCAAGGTCTGCGGCTTCACCGTCGTGGACGGCAAGGCGTCGGAGTCACCCTCCCTCCTCGTCGAGCAGACCCTGCCGACCGGCATCACCGGCGCCCACTGCGCGGGCGCCACGGCCCGGGACGCGGCAGCCGTCATGGAGCTGTGCCGGAGGGACGCGGACGAGGTGCTGTTCGCGGCGGCCGACGGACGGCTGTGGACGCTGGAGGTCCCGGAGCAACCGGACTGGTGGACGGAGCGTCTCCCCGACACCCCCACCCCGCTCCGCTTCGAGGCCGAGTTCCAAGGCATCGGCGGCTGGCTCCTGGAGCGCCGGAGCGGACGCTGGAAGGGCCGCCCGGTGAACCCCGGAACACCGAAGCCGAAGAGCGCCGGCAATCCGCGCCCATGGGCCCGCGCGGTCCTCAACGCCCAGCAGGCGTCCGTCGAGCCCTCGTGGGCCGCGTACGTGCAGGCAGCGAAGGAGCTGGACCGATGACGGGACCGATGAGCAGCAACGAGTTCGGTGGGATCCTCCTGCGCTGGCTGAGCGAGAGCCGCAGCGGCAAGGCGTCCGCACTGCGCGACGGCGTCCGCAGCCAGGCTCAGGCATGGGGCCTGGAGCTGAAGGAGTACGCCGACTGGGAATGGACGCGCAAGGCCGCCGCCCTCGGCTTCATCGACGTGGACCTGCGCGCCGACCGCTGGTCGGTGGCCCCGCCGGTGCTCACCCGGCTGCCCCACGCCGACGGACTCGCGTTGCTGACCGGCGCGCGCACCGCGCAGATCAGCACGCGCATCGAGGAGGCGGCACAGGAGTGGATGGAGCTGATCACCGTCCCTCACCGGCCGGAGGCCGGTGAGGCGCCGCTGCCCGACACCCTCCTGTTCCAGTACGAGGACCCGCGGACCCTGCAGGAAGCCGCGGAGTTCCTCGGAGCCCGTCACGTGCCCTGCGCCGTTCTGCAGTTGATGGAGCTGCTTCCGCAGGCGGCGCCAGGCCCCGAGTTCGCACCGGTTCACGCTCCCCGACGGCGTGACCAGCCTCTACCGGCATCAGCACGACGCCCTGGTCGCCGCCTGCAAAGCCAAGGACTTCGTGGTCACCGCAGGCACCGGTTCCGGCAAGACGGAGTCATTCCTGCTGCCCGTCCTCGCCGACTTGGTCACCGAGTCCGCCCACTGGCAGGGCACCGGTGCGGTGCAGCGGGAATGGTGGCAGGGAGACGGCGACCACGTGCCCAGCCGGCAAAGCGAGCACGGGCACCCCGCCGCGATGCGTGTGCTGATTCTCTATCCCACCAACGCCCTCGCCGACGACCAGCTGGTCCGGCTACGGAAGTCGCTGGACAGTCGCGAGGCCCACGCATGGCTGGACCGGAAGCGCAACGGACACCGCTTCTACTTCGGCCGCTACACCGGAGCCACCCCCGTCTCCGGCAGCCGTGATTCCGAGCCGGCGAACTTCCGTCTCCGGCAGTACCTGCGAGAGGTCCAGGAACGGCAGCGCAAGGCCGACGAGAAGCTCGACGAGGAGCTGCGGCCCTTCATCCCGCGCCTCGGCGGAGCGGAGATGCACGCCCGCTGGGACATGCAGGCCGCGCCGCCGGACATCATGGTCACCAACTACTAGAGGGTGCGAGCCGTCGACCATGACCGAGGTGTAGCGGCCCGAGGGCCAGCCGTGATCTCCCCGCCCGATCACGGCTGGCCACCACATGTCATACGCAGGGGAAAACTGCCGCTGCACGACCCGTTGACGTCCATACCGTCCGGTCAGTACGTTCCCGGCAATCGCGGCGCCGACCCCTGTTCCGTCCCCACCCTGTCTCCTCCCCGCGCTGCCCCGCGCCAGAGAAGGGATCACCTCATGACTACGAGGACATTCCCCCCGCAGGAAACTGCCGCCGCTCCCCTCGACGTTGCCCGTCGGCTCTGGGATCGCCGGCTCCCCCGCTACCCCGCCAACGTTCCGCGGTACCGCTACCTGGCCATTACCGTGCTCGCGACGGTGGAGCTGTACTACCAGCTCTACATCCAGGGCGCGGTGGCGACGCAGATCATGGCGGACCTGCACCTGTCGTTCACCTCCTTCGTCTTCGTCTCGGTCGTCGGCAACCTCGTCGGCGCGTTCGCGTCGCTGTTCGCCGGCATGGCCGACCGCTGGGGACGCGCCAACCTCGTCGTCACCGGACTGCTGATCACGGCGCTGATCACCGGGCTGGCCCTTCCGAACGCGTCGAGCGGCACGGTGTACCTGGTGCTCTTCGCGGTGCTCAGCTTCGTCGAGGGCATTGTCCTGGTGGCCACGCCGGCGCTGATCCGTGACTTCTCGCCGCAGGTGGGCCGCGGGACCGCGATGGGTTTCTGGACCCTCGGCCCGGTGCTGGGAAGCCTCGTGGTGACCGAGGTGTCCAGCCACACCCTGTCCAGCCACCCTGACTGGCGGTTCCAGTTCTACCTGTGCGGCGTCATCGGCGCGATCGTCTGGCTGGTGGCGCTGTTCGGCCTGCGGGAGCTCTCCCCGGCCCTCCGTGACCAGCTCATGGTCAGCATGCGTGACCGCGCGCTGATCGAGGCGCGGGCCGCGGGCATCGACCCTGAGCAGGCGCTCAAGGGCCACTGGCGGCAAATGCTGCGCATCGACGTCATCGGCTCGGCCTTCGCGATCAGCGTCTACCTGCTCCTGTACTACGTCCTCGTCGGCTTCGCGGTCGTGTACTTCGCGACCGTCTACGGCTACTCGCCGGCTCGGGCGAACTCGCTGGCCAACTGGTATTGGATCACCAACGCCTGCACGCTGGTCGTGGTCGGCGTGCTGTCCGACCGGTTCCGTGTGCGCAAGCCGTTCATGATCCTAGGCGCGTTGATCAATCTGGTCGGCACGGTCCTGTTCGCGCTCTCGGCCACGCACCACCAGGACTACTACACCCTCGCGGTGTACTTCATGCTCGGTTCAGCAGGCGGCGGCATGGCCTACGTCGCGTGGATGGCGAGCTTCACCGAGACCGTGGAGCGGCACAACCCGGCCGCCACGGCGACCGGCCTGGCCATCTGGGGCTGGACCCTTCGGCTGGTGGTGACCGGCTCCCTGGCGATCCTGCCCCTGGTCGTGCCGGCGACCTCGACCCTGGTCGACCACGGCGCCCGGGTGCAGGAACTGGCGACGAAGTACAAAGAGCCGCTGGGCGTGCTGCAGTCCCTCGACCCGGCGACCGCGAAGGCACTCTCCGCCAACCCCGGCGACGTCCCGGCCCTGTCCAAGGCCCTGGGTGAAGTGGCCACCCAGCAGGGCGCGACACCCGCGCAGGCCCGGGCGGTCTCGGCCGCCGTGGTCAACCGGGCGCCCCAACTGGCGGCCGTCAAGGCGGTGCCCCCAGCGACGCTGGCGACACTGCGGACCGCCCCGGCCGACCCAGCAGCCGGTGCCACGGCGGTGGGCGCGATCACGGAGAAGCTGCACGTCACCCAGCAGCAGGCGACCGCGCTGCTGCAGAGCCTGGCCGACCCGGCGGTCCGGTCCGACCTGCAACTGGTCGACAAGTTCGGGACGGTGCTGAAGTCGGCCGACACGGCCGTTCCGAAGGCCGACCTGGCCTACCTCGAGGCACACGGTGCCGCGGTCCAGAAGGCAGCCGCGGACAACCCCCACCAGTGGCAGACCTGGTGGTGGGTGTGCGTCGCCGGACAAATCCTCTTCCTGCCGTTCGTCTTCCTGATGGCCGGCCGGTGGAGCCCCCGCAGGGCCCGCGAGGACGAGCGGGCGCACGAGGAGATGGTCCAGCGCGAGCTGGCCGCCCTGGCAGACGTGCGGGCCTAGTTCAGCCCCCGGGCCGGGGCCATCGCGCACCGGCCCGGACCGCGTCTCGATCCCTTTTGCCCAGCGGTGACGTGCCGGCAGCGGCCGCGCCGGCCCCACTGTCCGATTCCACCCGAGCCCACCCGGGCTCACCCGCTCGGGAGTTTCTCGACAAGGCGATCCAGGCGCACGGGGCCAGGGGCCTCTCGCAGGACTTGCGGCCGGCCAACGCCTACGCCGGCATCCGCACGCTCGGCACGGGCGAACAGGGCCTGCTCGGCGTGACTACTACACGGGCGAACAGGGCCTGCTCGGCGTGACTACTACACGGGCGAACAGGGCCTGCTCGGCGTGACTACTACGGAGTCGGACACAACGGAACAACGCCGGAGCCGTGGATCAGGAGGGTGTCATGTCCCGCTAGGGTTACCGACCGATCGTGCGAGTCGATGTCGCAGGGGGGCGGGGATGACCGCGGGGGATGGACGTCTCGGAGGCCTGGGGCACTACCAGGTAGCTGAGCTGCTGGGCGCGGGCGGGATGGGCGAGGTGTATCTCGCGCACTCGCCGTCGGGGCGAGTGGTCGCAGTGAAGGTGATTCGCGAGGAACTGGCGGCGAAGCCGGGCTTCCGCGATCGGTTCGCCCGCGAGGTCCAGGCGGCCCGACAGGTCAGCGGTGCGTTCACAGCTGCGGTCGTGGACGCCGACACGACCGGCCCTGTCCCGTGGATGGCCACTCAGTACGTCGATGGGCCATCTCTGGCAGCCGTGGTGGAGGGGAAGGGCCCGCTCTCCGCGGATACGGTGTGGCGGCTGGCTTCCGGTCTGTGCGAGGCCCTGCGCGACATCCATCGCGCCGGGCTGGTGCACCGGGACTTCAAACCGGGCAACATCCTGCTGGCCGACGACGGGCCGCGCGTCATCGACTTCGGCATTTCCCGTGTCGTGGACTCGACTGCGTTGACCCAGAGCGGACAGTTCATGGGGACGCCACTGTTCATGGCGCCGGAGCAGTTCCAAAGTCCGCAGGACGTCGGCCCGCCCGTCGACGTCTTCGCCCTGGGCGCGGTCCTGGTATACGCGGCAACAGGGCACGGCCCGTTCGACGCCGACACGCCTTTTGGGATCGCCTGGAAAGCCGTCTACGAGGAGCCGGATCTCACCGGCTTGCCGGACTCCCTGCGCCCGGTGGTGGAGCCCTGTCTGCGCAAGGCTGCGGCCGAACGGCCCGACGCAGAGGCCCTGTTGACACTCCTGTCGACCGGGCGGGAACGCCGGGCCGACCAGACTCGGGTCCGCGGCGCCGCGCTCACGCGGACCCGTCTTGGGCAGCTGCGCCATGGCGGCCTCGGGTTGACGGCGATGGCCTGCGCGGCCGTGGTGGTTGGCGTTGCGCTGTTGTGGCGTGGACCTGCGGGCTATCGCGGCGATGGCGGCCGAGTCTCCGCTGCGGCCAGCCCGAAACCCGCCTCGTCGGCGGCACCGATTCTGCTGCCCGGCTGGAAGCCCTGGACGACGCAGCTGACGAAAAAGGAATCCTCCCCGGATTCGAGCGCCGACTGCCAATACGAGCGCGCAGCGCTGTGGTGTACCAACCTTGACGCACTTGCCGTCCGCGTGGATCCCCGTACCGGCAAGGTGGTCTGGCAACAGCCTGGTCCCGGGAAAGGCAGCCCGCCGCAGATGGCCGTGACGAGTGGGGGCGAAGTCCTCGTCGTCGCGGACGTCGGCGACGGCTCCAGCCCCTCGTACCGGCTGTGGAGATTCGACGCGGAAAGCGGCCGGCTACGGGGCCGCCGCGACATCCCTGGCGCTGATGCGTGCCGCTTCTCCTCCGAAACCTTGGTGTGCGAGTACGGCGGTGGGATCACTGCCTGGGAGCCGACGACCCTGGAGCGCATGTGGAGTGGCGACACGGGGTGGAAGCCGTTCATCTCCCTCGACAGCTCCGAACCGGACCGCATCTACACGGTGAAGCGGGCTGCGAACGGTCGCGCCACGATGGTCGGAGAGGTCACGCAAGGTAGCGGCACTCTGCTGTGGCAGCGCGACCTGCCCCGCGACGCGGATCTCCTCAGGGTGTCCGAGGACTTCCTGTACCTTGCCGCGCCCGACAGGGGGAGCATGACCCGGCTGATGCGGATCAACCGCAAGACCGGGACCATCAGGACCGTGGAACTGGGCGTCCCCGAGAGTTTCCTGGGCGTAGTGGGCGACGTTCTCTACACGTGCCGCGCCGGTGTGGTCAGCGCGTACAACGTTCCCTCGGGGCGCCGCCTGTGGTCCGCCACCACGCTGCACACGGAGCTGTCTGGGCCTGCCGTGGACGGCGACCGGGTCCACTTCACCGCCGAAGACGGCACCGTGATCGCGCTGGACCGGCACACCGGCGGCAACCTGTGGCAGCAGGCTCCCCCGTCGTTCAGCGGAGAGTTCTTCAGCGACCTACCTCGCACCATCACACTGGGCGACATCATCATCGCCGAGGCGCCCGGTCTACGGCTCCGCTCCTTCCAAGCAAAGGCCCGGTGAGTGGCACCGAGTCCAGGCGCCCCTACGGTTCATGGCGTCGGCTCCTCCTGCACCGCAATCGGACGACCCGTAAGTGGTGCCTTCATCTTCCCCGTGACTGCGCAGGCTTCGGCTATCTGCTGGCGGGGGACCTGGTCGCGCCGACGTCGGGAGCAGGCGCCACCGGGCGGCGCCTGCTCCAGGGGGCACAGCCCGCAGAGGTGGTCGGCGTCGACGACGGCCTGGGCAAAGGTGGTGGGTGCTTCCTGTTTCTACAGCCCGGAGAAGGACGCGGCCGCAGGTCCGCGGCCGCAGCAACGATGAACAGGAGAGACATGGCAGACGCCACGAAAGCCGCCGTCGTCGGGTTCGCCGACATTCCGACCACCACCCTCGCCGATGTCGTGGGCCGCGAGCGGGTCATGGACATCGGCATCCGTCCGCTGTGGCAGCCGGTGCTCCGCGTCGCCGGACCCGCGTTCACCGTGCGGTGCGCTCCCGGCGACAACCTCATGCTGCACGCCGCCATCCACCGGGCCGAGCCGGGCTCGGTCATCGTCGTCGAGTCGGGCGACCTGAACTACGCGCTGGCAGGCGGAAACGTGTGCGCTGTCGCTCAGCGCCGGGGCGTCGTGGCCTTCGTCGCGGACGGGCTGATCCGAGACCTCGCCGAGGTCCGTGACATGGGCTTCCCCGTCTTCGCCCGGGGCGTGATCCCCATCCCCGGCGCCAAGAAGGTCGTCGAGCCGCTCAACGTCGAGGTGCGCTGCGGCGGGGTGAGGGTGAGCGCCGGCGACATCGTGGTGGCCGACGAGGAAGGCGTCGTGGTCGTCCCGGCAGCCCGCGAGGATGAGGTGCTGACCGCCGCCCGGGCCAAACTGGACAAGGAGGCCGGCGAGACCCTCGACATGTGGGAGGAGACCCACCGCACCCGTATCGACAAGATCCTGCGCGACCGGGGGTTCGAGGACTGACGCGGCGGGCGGCGTCGCGGTTCGCGCATCCGCGGCTCGACCGCGGTCCACGATCGAGCCCTTCGACGCCCGCTGGTACTTCGGCGGCGCGCCGTCCCCGATCGCCCTGCGGACGGTGTTCCGCGAGATCCCCAACTTCCTCGCAGTCGCCCGGATCGACATCTGCTCGGTCCCGTGCAACCGGCGGATCTCCGCCCAGTCCTCCACGCCGATCACCCTTTCTGCCGGCCTGGCTCAACGAGCCGGACCCTCCGAAGGAGGTCAACTTTCAAGCGTCGCTACTGGTCCACTTTTCAGCCGTCGCCAACAGCCGGGAACAGCCGGTCGGGCCGGCACTGTTGCATCGACCGAGAGACCGGCGCCGCACGGTCGGGGGGAACATGGAGACCACAAGGTCGTCGCCCCGACAGGATCCGGCCCTCGGGGTCGCGGTAGCCCGCCGCGCACTCGGACCGAGACGCATTTCTGCAGGAGGACTGTTTCATGACTGACCGGCCCTTGACGCTCATGGCAGTGCACGCCCACCCCGACGACGAGGCCACCGGAACCGGAGGAGTCCTCGCGCGGTACGCGGCGGAGGGCATCCGTACGGTTCTCGTGACGTGTACCGACGGCGGTTGCGGCGATGGACCCGGAGGTGTCAAGCCGGGCGACCCCGGGCACGATCCGGCGGCCGTTGCCTTGATACGGCGTCAAGAACTCCAAGCGAGCTGTGACGTCCTGAAGGTCAGCGACCTGGAAATGCTGGACTATGCCGACTCCGGGATGACGGGCTGGCCGAGCAACGACGCCCCCGGATCCTTCTGGCAGACCCCCGTGGAGGAAGGCGCCGCCCGACTCGCGGTACTCATGCGGCACTACCGACCCGATGTGGTCGTCACCTACGACGAGAACGGCTTCTACGGCCACCCCGACCACATCCAGGCCCACCGCATCACGATGGCGGCGCTGAAGATGACCGCGCTGACACCGAAGGTGTACTGGACGACGATGCCCCGCTCGATGATGCAGCGGTTCGGTGAGGTCATGCGCGAGTTCCATGAGGACATGCCGGAACCGGATCCTGCCGAGGCCGCCGCGATGGCCGAGATCGGCCTCCCCGACGAGGACATCACCACGTGGGTGGACACCACCGCGTTCAGCGGCCAGAAGTTCGACGCGCTGGCCGCGCACGCCAGTCAGGGCGAGAACATCTTCTTCCTCAAAATGGGCAAGGAGAGGTTCGGCGAGTTGATGGGCGTGGAGACCTTCGTACGTGTCCAGGACGCCACCGACGCGGCCCTACCCGAGAACGACCTCTTCGCCGGACTGCGCTGATCCGCGGCGGACCCGTGATGTGTTTCACCCTGCATTCGCCTGACGCCTTGCGCCCGGTCAGCGCAGTGCGCCCGGCGCGTGGCAGGAATCGTCAACAGCCTGTCATTGTGGACGGCCCTCCGCTGGGAACAGGCTGTCACCATGAGACAACGACGTGTTGTGATCGTGGTCTACCCCGGTGCCCAGACCCTGGACGTCAGCGGACCGCTCGAGGTCTTCGACACCGTGAACCGACTGATGGCCGAGGGGGCGAGCGCCTACGGTCTGCAGTGCGTTTCCCCTGATGCGCCGTCAGTGGCCACCTCTGCCGGCCTCGTCGTACAGGCCGACCCGCTGGAGGCTGCGGAGGGGGAGATCGACACCCTCCTCGTGCCCGGTGGGCCGGGTGTCAAAGAGGCTTTGACAGACACGTCCTTCGTGACCTGGATCAAGCGCGCCGCGGCACGGTCCCGACGCGTGGCCTCCGTGTGCGGCGGGGCATTCCTGCTGGCGGAGGCCGGTCTCCTCGACGGACGACGGGCCACCACGCACTGGGCCTTCGGGGAACAGATGGCGCGTCGCTACCCCGAGGTGACGGTGGATCCCGAGCCGATCTACATCCGGGACGGCCCGTACATCACCTCGGCGGGGGTGTCGACCGGTATCGACATGGCTTTGGCCCTGGTGGACGACGACCTCGGGGCGGCGCGCGCCCTGGAGGTGGCGAAGTACCTGGTGCTGTACTTCAAACGGCCCGGTGCCCAGACCCAGTTCAGCATGGTTCTCGACACTCAGCTGACCGATCGGGAGCCGATCCGGGGCGTTCAGGACTGGATCCAGGAGAACCTCCATCGCACGCTGCCGGTATCCGAACTCGCCCAACGCGCGAGCATGAGTCCACGTCACTTCGCCCGTGTCTTCGGGCAGACGGTGGGGATGACACCGGGCCAGTACGTGCGGCGATTACGTATCGCCCGGGCCCGTCAGCTCCTGGAGGCGACCGATCTGTCGGTGCGCCAGATCGCGAGCCGCTGTGGATTCACCGCGATCGAGACCTTCCTGCGCGCGTTCGCCGCCGTCGTCGGTCTCACCCCCGCGCAGTATCGGCACCACTTCCAGCTGCGGACGCACTCAGGGCTGACCGTCGAGTCGGCATGGGCGGAACGGAGGTCGGCATGACCCGCCGGATGCGTCTCGTGGACTACGTCGCCGCCGAATTGGAGCGGATCGGTGTCCGGTACGTGTTCGGCGTGGGTGGAGCCAACATCGAGGACCTGTACGAAGCGGTGCACCGTGCCCCGGGCCGCATGCGCGGTGTCGTGGCCAAACACGAGTTCTCCGCGGTCACCATGGCGGACGGGTATGCCCGGACCACCGCGCGCCTCGGCGTCGTCGCGGCCACGTCGGGGGGCGGTGCGATGAACCTGGTTCCGGGACTGGCGGAGGCCCACGCCTCGCGCATCCCGGTACTGGCCCTGGTGGGACAGCCGCCCACCTTTCAGGAGGGCCGGGGCGCCTTCCAGGACTCCAGCGGCAAGGCGGGCTCCTTCGACGCCCTGGACGTCTTCGCACCCGTCTCACGCTTCTGCGCCCGAGTGACCGAACCCGACGCGATCCCCGGGCTGCTGGCCCACGCGATCACCGTCGCACAGACCGAGCCCCGGGGCCCCGCCGTGCTGCTCCTGCCCAAGGACGCCCAGCAGGGACACCTCGAGGTGCCCGCGGTGACGGGAGCCGCGGCACCCGCGAACCCCGGAGCATCCCCGAGGGCCGGGCGATCCCCGGGAGCGCACACGGCGGCGTACACCCCCCTCGCGGTGAGACCAGGGGAAAAGGCAGCGCAGACGGCAGGGGCGCCGCACGCGCCCGCCGCCCCGCATCCGGATCTCGCCTGCCTGGCCGAGGCGGTCGGCGTGCTGGAGGAAGCCTCCCACGTCATGGTGATCGCCGGCGAAGGCGCGGCCGGGACGAGGGCGCGCGAGGAGCTGGCCGGCCTGGTGCGGCACCTGGGAGCCTGCGTGGCCGTCTCGCCGGACGCCAAAGACGTCTACGACAACCGCAGCCCCCGGTTCGCGGGCGTTGCAGGGGTGATGGGCCAGCCCGAGGTCGAGGACTGCCTGCGCAAGGCCGACGCCTGCCTGCTGGTGGGCACGCGCCTGCCCGTCCTGGCGCGGGGAGGACTGGGGTCGCTGCTCGCGGAGATGCCCGTGGTCTGCGTCGATCCGGAGCCGCCCTTCGTTCCGGGAATCCCCCTGCTCGGGCCGGTGGCCGGCACTCTGCGGACACTTGAGCGCCGTCTGTCGCCGCGGCCTGCGGCCTGCCCGGCCCATCACCCGTCGTCCCTCCTGCGCCTCCCCCCGGATTCCGGTCCGAACCCCGGTCACACCTCAGTCGTCGGCGCGATCGCCGAGGCGCTGCCACAGGACGCCCATGTCTTCGTGGACGCCGGCAACGTGGGGGCCGCCGCCATCCACGCTCTGCCGGCTCCACGCGACGGCCGCTTCGTCGTGGCGGTGGGCATGGGAGGCATGGGCTACACCTTCGGCGCCGGGATAGGCGCCGCGTTGGCCACGGGCCGGCGGACGTACGTGGTGGCCGGTGACGGGGCGTTCTTCATGCACGGCATGGAGATGCACACCGCCATCGAGTACGACGCGCCGGTCACCTTCGTCGTCCTGAACAACAACGCTCACGCAATGTGCGTCACCCGCGAGGAACTCTTCCAAGGCGGCGCCCGCCTCGAGAACGTCTTCCACCCGTCCCGCATAGCAGCCGGCGCGTCCGCGATGTTCCCCAGGCTGCGCGTCACCTCGGCCGAGAACCCGGCACAGCTGCGATCCGCGTTGCTGCACAGCAACGACTGTGGTGGGCCGGCCCTGGTCGCCATGGACGTCGACCACCGCGAGATACCACCGTTCCAGCCCTTCCTGACCGCCTCCCCGGCCGGTCCGGGCACCTCCCTCGCGCCCGGACACCGACCGATCCACGATGAGGAGAAGCACAGGCATGACCGACCGATCCACGTTGGCTGACATCCCGGGCCTTGTGCGGGTGGAGAACACCAGCCCCGAGGAACTGGCCGCCCGCTGCCGGGAGATGACCTCGGACACCTACCCGCACCAGCAGGTCTACGGCGAGTACTGCACCATCGAGGAGTACGTCGATTGCCCGCCGGAGGCGACGTACGACTATCTCAGCCGCGGCCACCACCTGGAGGAGTGGACGTGCAGCCTGCGCGGGTTCGAGCCCGCGGGCACACCGGGGCTGTGGGTGGGCCACGACCTGCTGGAGAAAGGCACCCGGATCTACTGCCGGACCGAGGCCCACCCGGGCGCGATGACCGTCGACTACCACTGTGCCTGGGACCAGGGCGACGAGCTGTGGATGGTCTACCTGATGAGGGTGGTTCCGGCCGCCCTCGTCCTCGGCCGCTCCGGGTCGGTGATCACCTGGACCAATTGCCGCCACCCGTACTACGGGCGCAATCCCCACCCGGACCTGGCACCGCATCCCGACCGGCGATGGGTGGGTGAGTACTGGGACTTGTTCTATGCCGGTCACACCCTCGAAATGCACAATCTCAAGGCGATCCTGGAGTACCGGCACCGCAACGGTCTGCCTGTCACCAGCTCCCCGGCCAAGCAGGTGGCCGGATGACGCCAGTGAGCCTGACCGACGTGTCCACCTACCTCCCCGGCGAGCCCGTCCCCGCCGCCTTCTTCACCGAGCACCCGGCGGCGGAGGACAAGCTGCGCGACAGCCCGATGTTCAAAGTCCCCCCCTCGCGCCACCACGTGGCCCCCGACGAGACCAACGCGGACATGATCGAGCGTGCCGTCCAGCCGCTGATCGAACGGCACGGCCGCACGGCGATCCGCCGCGTCGACGTCCTGCTCGTGCACAGCCAACTGCCGGACCAGCCCTTTGTGGGCGCCGGCACCGAAGTGGCGCGCCGACTGGGCCTGGCGCCCCGGTGGCTGATCGACGTGGCCAACGCCGGCTGTGCCTCCTTCGTGCACATGCTGGACCTGGCTCGGCAGATCCTGCTCGACGGCGACGCCCGTACGGCCCTGATCTGCAACGCACAGAGTGCCGCGGGCCAGCTCTTCACCCAGTCACAGGTGCGCGGTCTGTCCCAGGCCGCCATCCCGGGCGACGGCTGCGGAGTCGGCTATGTGACAACCTCCGCACACGCCCCTGTCCTCGGGATCGAGAGCCGGCACATCGCCGCCCATGCCGGCGACATGACCATGGTGCGCGACGACGGGCGCAAGTACTGGGAGGCCGGCGAAGCCCAGGTCCACATCGGGTTCACCGAGACCGGAGTCACCAACGTGCTGGAGCGGGGCAACCGCCTGGTGCCGCAGGTCGTGCGAGACCTGTGCAGTCGCCTGGGAAGGAAGACCGCCGACATCGACTGCCTGATCACCAACCAGCCCAACCGTGCCTTCCTACGCAACTGGCGTGACGCGCTGGGCCTGCCCGTCGAACGCCACCCCGACACCTTCGACCGGTGCGGCAACCTCTTCGGCGCCGCGATGCCCGTCACACTCGACGACGCGATCCGCTCCCAGCAGATCCGGGAGGGCGACCTGGTGGTGCTGGCCGGATTCGCGCACGCCGGGGACTACGCCGGCGCCGCCGCGATCCGCTGGGAGCAGGGATGGTGACCGCGGTGTCCCCGTCCCCGCGCCTGCTGGGACTCAACGAGAGCCCGTACCCCCACTGCCGTCCGTGCGGAAGGCGATCCGGAACACCGCCGACCGGGCCCACCGTTACCCGCCGTTCCACCCCGACCAGCTCGCCCGGCGGATAGCCGGCTGGTGCGGTGTGGACGGTGATGCCGTCGCTGTCGGCAGCGGCTCGGTGGGCGTGGCGCTGCAACTCCTCCAGGCTGTGATCCGGCCGGGCGACCGCATGGTGTACGCCTGGCCCGGGTTCGACGCCTATCCGATGCTCGCGCGAATGGCGGGTGCCGAGCCGGTTCCCGTACCACTGCTGCCCGACGGGCGGCAGAACCTGGCCGCCCTGGCCGGGGCGATCGACGCGACCACCAGCGTGGTGGTGGTCTGCAATCCGCACAACCCGACGGGCAGCCTCGTCACCGCCCCCGAACTCGCGGAGTTCCTCGCCCGCGTACCGGACCATGTCACCGTGCTGCTGGACGAGGCGTATGTCGAGTTCGTACGCCACCCCGAGGCCCCCGACAGTCTGCCCCTGCTCGCCGGCCGGCCGAACCTCGTGGTCTTGCGGACCTTCTCCAAGGCCTACGGACTGGCCGCGCTGCGGGCGGGCTACGGCCTGGGCGATCCCCGTCTGGTGGCACGCATACGGGGTCAGCAACTGCCCTACGGCATCAACGCCGTGGCCGCCGCCGCGGTGGAGGCCACGTTGGAGGCCGGCGAGGAACTCGCCGCACGCGTGGACGCCGTCATCTCCGAACGGGAACGCCTGCACCGCCGGCTCGCGAGGTACGGGCTGCCCGTCCTGCCCAGCCAGGCGAACTTCCTCTGGCTCGCCTCCGGGCCCGATACCGGCACCGACCAGAGGGCGCACGCGCTCAACACCGCCCGGATCCACGTCCGTCACTGGCCCGGGGAGGGCATACGGCTGACGGTCGGCCATCCGCAGGACGGGGACGCGGTGCTGTCCGCCGTGGCGCCGGTGGGGAGGGGGGCTGTGGCTACCCGTACTACACGTTCGGCACGGTAGCCGCGGGCCAAGCTGCGGGCGATCGCGACAAAGGGTGTGCCCGGGGTGCCGCCGGGCGCCCCGGCAACCCCCGTTATTGACGCGTACACGTAGGCCTACTGGCGGACGCGTGTAGATGTCGACACACTTCGTTCTGCGCCACCTGCACACCAACCCCAACATCGGCGTCAGCAGGAGGAATCCGAATGAGCAGTCCCGCCGCGCAGGTCCGTCTTCGTCTGCAGCCGCGCGTCCGGGCCGTGGCCGGCATCCTGGCCCTCGTCCTGACCGTGCTCTTCGCACCCGGCGTGGGCCTGGCGTCCTCGTCGCAGAACGCGTATGCCGTCACCAAGCTGACGCAGGCCCAGGCGGAGAGCAGGTTCCGCAGCGCCGGCATCACCTGGTCCTCGTCCGGCAACTGCACGAACCGCAACAACCCCAGCTGTACGTCGTTCGAGCAGCTCAACCTCACCACCGCCCAGGGCGCCGTCACCCTGAAGAACGCCAGCGGTTGCGCGCTCAACATCACCGGCGGCACCGAGACCGGCCACGCCAGCGGCACCTACTCGCACTGGAACGGCTACAAGCTCGACTACAGCAAGTACACCTGCATCGGCAACTACATCAAGACCTACTTCAGCTACTCCGGCCTGCGCGGTGACGGTTACCCGATGTGGACGTCCGGTTCCGGGAACGTCTACACCGACGAGGGCAACCACTGGGACGTCCTCTACTACAACTGCGGCGGCTGCTGACCGGCGCTCCCAGGGCCCGCACCCGGCTCCTTCCGGGTGCGGGCCCTGCCGCGTATCGGGAGCTGCACAGGAAGGTCGGTATTCGGGCAGTTCCACTCCCGGCGGTCGGCACTGGCCTGTGCGGTCACTGCTGACTGGCCGAGCTCTGCCCCAGCCTCTGGGAGCCGGGGGGCGCCTGGTCGTACCGCGTGAGCGCTGTCAGGTCAGCCGCGGGGTACGACCATCGACTGGACGTCGGGCAGGCCACGCCAGTCGTTGGAGGCGACCGTGGCATGAGCCTTGGCCAGTGCGGTGATCCGGGCCCGGGCGTCGGCGACCGCGGGGTTGGTGTCGTCCAGGGCGGGCGGCACGTTCTGCGCGTCGGTCATGATCAGCAGGTAGTGGCGAGTGTCGTACCAGCTCGTGTCGATGGAGCCGCCGAGGTACGTGGCCGCGTCGCCGTCGAACACCACGAACCAGGGGCGCAGCGAGGTATCGGAGTAGCGGGTGCGCGGGTCGCCGGCCTGGGCGCTGTGGACCGACGGGAAGATGTTGGCCTGTGCGGTCCTGCCCTGGGTGTGCAGGTCACGCAGATAGCCCGCGTACTCCTTGTCCGTCCACAGGCTGTCGGTCGGGTTGTTCTCCTCGACGGTGCCCGGAATGATCTCGAAGATCACCTTGCCGGCGAGCGCCTGCCGGGTCGGCCAGTTGTTGGCCTTGGCTGCGTCGTCCAGCGTGGCGTACTGGCCGCCGCCGGGCTTGTTGAGCAGGTCGTTCGGCTTGAAGACCAGGTTGCCGAGGTGGGCGCTGATCGACTGGTCGAGCTTGGCCGGGCTCATCCCGAAGTTGGCCTGGAAACCGGCCTTCATCTCCAGCTTGATGATCAGCGGGGCATGCCCCGGATGCGCGCCGAGCCAGACCCGTACGTCGTCCAGGCAGCTTTCCAAATCCTTGTTGGCGCTGCCGGTGTACAGATCGGCGGGGGTTGACGCGTTGACGCAGTTGTTGCTGTTGCTGGTCAGGCTGTCGTGGCTGACCTTCCACTCCTGGGTGAAGTAGTCGTCCCAGACGTCCAGTTCGATCATCGAGGTGCCCGTGTCGAGCGCCTGCGCGAGATGGGTGAACGCGGCGGGGTCGTAGGTGTTGTGCAGGCCGGACGTGGTGGCGCCCGAGAGCGGGAGCGTTTCCGCTCCGGTGGTGCCGGCGGCTGCCGTGCCGCCTCCGGCGCCGGCGATGGTGAACGCCAGGCAGGCGGTGAGCGCGCCCATCAGCGCCGTACGCAGTCCAACGGAAACCCGGCGGTTCAACTGACCGGTCACGTGTCCTCCAGTGGGTGGCTTTGCGTCAGGACATTGACGGTCACGCATGAATCGACGGAGACATGACATGTAATGCGGTCGGGATTCCTGCTGTCAGCTTCCCCGCTCCAGCGGTATGCGGAATTCGGTCACCAGCGGACCGTTCGTACCGAGCCGCCGTTCGAGGACTGGTGGCTCAGACCGGCAGTAGCCGGGCGATCAGCGCGCTGAGCTGCTCTGCGTTGCGGCACTCGTGCATCTCGACGAGGTCGGCGTAGGCCGGCGCGGCGGAGTCGCCCGTGCCCCACTGGGAGCGTGGCTCGGGGTTCAACCAGTAGACACGGCGGGCGCGTTCGGACAGGTATCGCACGGCCGACAGGTTCGGGTCACTCATGTTCGTACGGGCGTCCCCCAGGACGAACACGGTCGTGCGCGCCCCCACGGCGTCGGCGTACCTCTCGGTGAACTCACCGAACGCGCCGCCGTAGTCACTGCTGCCGTGCCAGCCCGTCACCGTCGCCTCCGTCCGGATGCGGGCGCCCAGGCCCTCCGGGTCGGCCGCGCCGTGCACCAGCATCCCGGTCACCTCGTCGATGCGGTTGACGAAGGCGAACACCCGCACCTTGCTGAACTGGTCGTGCAGCGCCTGCACCAGCAGCATGGTGAAGTCGGAGAATCCCGACACTGAGCCCGACATGTCGCAGAGCAGCACGAGTTCGGGGCGCACCGGGCGGCGCCGGCGCAGTACGGGTCGCATCGGCACCCCGCCCGTCGACAGCGACGCGCGCAGGGTTCGGCGCAGGTCGATCGTGCCGCGTGCGGCACGGCGGCGGCGCGCGGCGAGCCGGGTGGCCAGCTTGCGCGCGAGCGGCTGAACCACCCTCCGCAGCTCCGCCAGTTGGGCGCGCCCGGCGAACAGGAAGTCGACGCGGTCAGGCGTCGTGGCCACCGCCCGTCGCGCGATCTCCTCCCTGCCGCGCCGCTCGGCCACACGGCGCCGGGCCTCCGCGGCGACCTGCCCTCGGAAGACCTCGATGCGCCGGCGGATCTCGTCCTCCAACAGCCGGTCGGCGAACCCGGCCCCCTCGGCCTGCGCCCTGACGGTGTCGCGGACGCGCGCCAGCAGCGTCTGCGGACGGAGCCGGTCGAGCGTCTGGTACGACGACCAGCCGTCCGACCCCGGCGAGGACCCGTACCCGCCGAAGCCGTTCACCGCCTCCACCGCCAACTGCGCCATCAATGCCTGGTCATCGGCGGCCAGCGCGGCCGCGAGCCGGTCCCGCAGAGCATCCCGGTCCGGAGGCGTTCCGGTCTCCGGCCCCCCGACACGAGACGGAAAGTACACATCGAAGACCGCATCGAACGCCCGCCGCTGTCCCGGGTTGTGCAGCAACGTGGCGGCCAGGCCTTCGCGCAGCCGCTCGCGATCCGCCAGGCCGAGCGCCTCCACCGCCTGTGCGGCGTCCACGGTCTCGCCGGTGCCGACCCGGACGCCGTGCGAGCGCAGCGCGCCGACGAGGCCCGTCAGTCGCTCCGCCACCCCCGACTCCGGCGCCACGGCGTTCACACGGCGTCCAGATCGAGCTTGGCCGCTGCCTTGAGGATGTCCTCCTGATGCTTGAGGATCACGCCGAGGCTGTCGCGTACGACGGTGTCGTCGAGGGTGTCGGCTCCGAGCGCCAGCAGCGTGCGCGCCCAGTCGATGGTCTCGGCGACCGACGGGACCTTGCGTAGTTCCATGGCACGGAGCGCCCCGACCACCCGCACCACGGACTGTGCCAGTGCCTCGTCGAGGCCCGGCACCTTGAGCCGGACGATGCGACGTTCCAGTTCCTCGTCCGGGAAGCCGATGTGGAGGAAGAGGCAGCGGCGGCGGAGCGCCTCCGACAGCTCTCTGCTCGCGTTCGACGTCAGCACCACGAAGGGCCGGCTGGTCGCGGCGATCGTGCCCAGCTCGGGGACGGTGACCTGGAAGTCGCTGAGCACTTCGAGCAGCAGACCCTCCACCTCGACGTCGGCCTTGTCGGTCTCGTCGATCAGCAGCACCTTCCGCCCGTCCCCGCGGATGGCGGTCAGCAGCGGACGTGCCAGCAGGAACTCCTCGCTGAAGACGTCCGTGCGCGTCTCGTCCCATGTCTCGTCACGGCCCGCGCTGATGCGCAGCAGTTGCTTGGCGTGGTTCCACTCGTACAACGCCCGCGACTCGTCGATGCCTTCGTAGCACTGCAGGCGGACCAGTCGTGCCCCGGCGACCTGCGCGACGGCCTTGGCCAGTTCCGTCTTGCCAACCCCGGCGGGGCCCTCCACCAGGAGCGGTTTGCCCAGGCGGTCGGCGAGGAAGACCGTCGTGGCGACCGCAGGCGAGGCCAGGTACCCGGTCTCGGCCAGGCGTGCGGAGACATCGTCGACGGATGTGAAGAGCAACGGTGCCTCCCGTGGGCGCGCAAGTCGGACGCTTCCCTATCCAAGCGCTTGCTCATGTCCTGTGTCACTGTGAGAGGGCGCACGTCGCAGAAGTGGAGCGATCGCGTTCGCAGTCCGCAGTGCTTGCAGGGTGAGCGCGGCGACGGTACTCACGCCTGGGGGGTGATGACCGCGCGTCCCTGGATCTTGCCGTCCTGTAGGAGCTGGTAGGCCTCGCCGACGCGTTCCAGGGGGAAGTACTCGACCATCGTCTTGATCTTTTGCTGCTGGGCAAGAGTGATCACTTCGATGAGTTCGGGGATGAAGCCCCAGTAGGGGGAAGCGACCGAGCACTCGTGCGGGGGGCCCGAGAAGCTGTATCTGGATGGCCATCTGGCCCAGACCGCCCGCTCCGATCACCACCGCGGTCGAGCCCGGCCCCAGCAGGTTATTCGCCGCATATGCCATGACCACAAACCCGCTACCAGGGGAATATGATCGCTTCTGCCTGTTTCATCGCCGGACCCCGGAGCTCGTCGTGTGCCGCCATGGCGAGTGAGACTTCGGAGCCGGTGGCAAGGAGCATCACCTGCTGCTCACGCCCGCGGTGAGTTCGTGGCCTCGGTTCACGGGCCATGCTCATCGAAACAGTCCACTGCCGGCCTTGCGCTGCTTCCCGCTACTGCGGGCGTCATGGCAGCGCATACCATAGGGCAGCTCGGCATCGGCCTGTCATTTCTCTGTCAGGCGTGCGTTCCGCCCTGCCTCGCGCAGCGACTTGCTGAGCCGGGAGCGAGTACATGAGGGGGAGCGTGGCCGAGACGCCGCAAAGGGCTGTGCCGCCGCAGACGATGCAGATTTCGTCGTGGCAGCAGGCCGAGCGCAACGCAGCCCGCTGGATGCGCCACTGGGGCTATGCCGATGCCACGGCACGCCCTGGAGGCCCGGACTCCGGCGTCGATGTCCGCGCCACCGGCGCACTGGGACAGGTAAAGTACCAGGCCGCCCAGGTCGGGCGTCCGGAACTGCAACGTTTCGTAGGGGCGCGCCCCTACGGATCGACCGCGCAGCTGATCTTCTTCACCGGCAGCGATTACGCGTCCACCGCCGTGGCCTACGCCCAAGAGTGGAACATCGCTCTGTTCAGGTACGGCCTGGACGGCACGATGACGCCGGTCAACGACACGGCACGCCGCATCCACCGCTCTTGCGCACCCCCCGTGCCCACAGCGGTTCGAAACCCCGAAACGGCGGGGGCGCAGACGTTCTGGCGGCGGAACTGGCGCGTGGTCGCGGGTGTTTGTCTCCTCATGGCACCGCTGGGCTCGATCGGAGACGAGAAGACCTACACCGGCCCGCTCGCCCTGGACGTCCTGAAGTTCGTCGGCATCCTTCTGACGTGCTGGTCGCTGGGCGCGTTCCTGATCGCCGCACGGGCCGGCGTCCGTATCAACCTCCAGATCCGGCCCTTCCGGGTGGCCATCGCTGCCCGGTCAGGCGCGGCCCCGGCGGCAGCGGTGGGCAGAACTCGTGCGCCACGCCCCGCGCTTGACCGTGCCACTGGGGCCTCGGCAACACAGCGGGACGGCTTGGTGGCCGAGGCCGCAGGTCTGCTCCGTGCCGGCAGCAAGCAACATCACGTCGACAAGATCCTTAGAGAGCGAGGCGTCGGATTCATGGAGCGAGGCCGCATTCTCAACGAGGCCAAGGTACTCAACAGACGTCCCTGAGCAGCGGCCTCACTCCGTTACGGATCGGAGGCGCCCGTACGCCACCACGACCGTATCGTCGGTGGTCGCCTCGGCCCTCGGACACCCCCGTGACGACGGCCACGACCTCACGGTCGCGGCCCTCGTTGCGTGGCCGTAGGTGATCCCCCGGCCTTTGGCGATCACGGTCACCGGCGGGCAGGTCGGCGACGCGCCTTCGTGCGCCGCCACGATGGCGCGCTCCGGGTCTCCCTTACTGGGCAGGCCGTACGGGGACAGCGGCCGGGGGACACGGTCGGTCCGGGTCGGGCCGAGGTCAGCAGAACCAGCCGTCCTGGACCCAGCCATGGCGGTTGATGTTGCCGTAGGCGAAGCCGTAGGCCCAGCCGCTCTGCTTGCTCTCCACGGTGAAGGTCTGGCCCTTGTACAGGGTCCCCATCCAGGCGCCGCCGGGGTCGGTGCGCACGTACAGGTCCTGGGCGCACACGGTCTCGCGCTGGCCGATCGTGCCGTTCGCGGCCTGGGCGGGCCCGGCGGCCAGCAGGAGCCCCACGGTCAGGGCTCCCCCGGCTACGACTGCTCGGACGGTCCGGAATGCGGGCATGACGATTCCTTCCGAAGGTAGGGGCGGGGGCGGAACGGGTCTGGAAGGGGGCGGCTCACCAGGAGCCGTAGCCACCGAGGCACTCGTTGCGGACATAGCCCCAGTCGCCCTTGCCGAAGTCGAAGGTGGCGGCCCAGCCGTTGTAGACGGGGTGGACGCCACGGGTGTGGCCGACCTTGTCGCCGTAGTAAAGGACTCGGATCAGTCCGCTGGGGCCGGAGGAGCTGTTGTAGTTGGCGTAGAAACTGGCACTCTGGCACACGATCACTGCGTGCTCGGGAGCCACCGCGGCCTGGGCCGGCTGGGCCACCACGCCGATCGCCGCGGCGGCGACCGTGGCCACCGAGGCGGCCAGGGCCTTCGTCGCCATCCTCATGTTTCGTCCTCTCCTGTCGCCGGGGGGCATCCGATCCGCGGGTTCCGTGTGACCGCCGGGGCAGACGTCAACACCGCCCAGAAAGCCGGGCGTTGCGGATCGGAGTGCGACACAAGAATGACCTCCCGTCGTCTATGCGGGTAGACGGGCGAAGTGAAATTTACATGCCCACGCCATTACGTGGAGCGCCCGCGGACATGCGCATGGGTGACCCGGCGTCTGTTGCCCTCGGTCACGGCGACCCTGCGCCACTCCGGACACCCGGAGCACGCCACGGTGGAGCTGGAGCTGCGCAACGCCGGCGGCACCGAGGTGGCCTTCACGCTCACGCCGAACGACTTCGCCGGAACGGAGCAGACGGTGTGGGTCGGGGGCGGCGACCCCACCCGGCTGACGTGGCGCACCGACGACGGGCGCTACGACGTCACCGTCACCGCGGGCACCGGCACCCGGTTCGTCCGGCGCTACGCGGGAACCGTGCACGCCGGGTCAGCCGTCGCCGGGGTGGGACCGGGCGCCGGCTGCGGCCCGGGTCCCTCCCACTCCCGGCGGTACGTTCACTCCTCGGGGCGAAGTTGTATAGCCAACTTCTCCGACCGTCACAGGGGGACACGTCCTGGAGGTGTCTCCGGAGTGGCGGCGTGGCGAATCCCGCCCCCTGGTCGGCACGGCCCGGCGGCGACCTCCGCTGCGCCGCGGTAGGTCCCCGGTCGCCGAAATGCGCGTGTGCGACGCCGCCGTCCCGTTCTGCGAGCGGCGAGCAAGAGTTCTGCCATGCCGGCGGGATGCCGAGTGACAGCCGGCGGCGACACCACTGTGGGCCGTGTCCCTGGCCGCGGAGATCTCCGTGGTCGGCTGTCGTCGACAGCCGACCGGCCGCCCCGCCCATGCCGATCTCACCACAGTAGGACGGGACGTCACCCGTCCGGCGGAACTCGCGGTGGGCCGGCCTGTCACCCGTCCGGAAGACGAGGCGGCACCGGACCGGGAGTCGGTCGTCCTCCCCGCGCCTCGTCATCCGCGGGACCACGGCGGCGCCCTAGAGCCGGTAGGACGCGGCCTGGCGGGTCCGGCAGGCCGCGCCTCACGGCGTCGGCTACGTGCCGTCTCCTGATGCGTGCCTTAGCTCACCGTCTCGTTTCTCGGGCACTCGACACGCGGGTCTCTCGGTAAAGGATTAGCCTGAGACGCAGACGCGCCTTTCAGGTTCCCCGCAGACCGGAACCCCGGCCCGATTCCGGCGGGCCGGGGTTCTCGTTGTGTGGTCACGCGAGTGACCGTGTCAGTACCCCTTGTCGTCACGGTGGACGACACGGAAGCTGCCCACCACACCGTGCCTGACCTTCACGCCGCCCCTGACGCGGCGGGGGAAGAGGCCGTTGCTGGAGCTGTGGGGACCGACCGTGGCGATCGGAGCGCCGTTGTCGCAGGTCGCACCGTTGAAGACCTCGACCGTCTTCTTGCTGTCGTTGCGGACGTTGAGGCTGTTCGCCCCGAGGCCGCTGACGACCGTGATGCAGCCGTGGTCGTGGGCGGAGTACTCCCGCTCGTTCACGAAGATACGACCCTCGCGGTGGTGCTTCTTCTCGTGGTCGTTGTCGTCGTTGTCCTCGTCGTCGTGGTCCCGGCCCTCGTTGCCCTTGGAGTTGTCTCCGTTGCCGTTGCCGTTGCCGTTGCCGTTGTTGCCGTTGCCGTTGCTCCCCTGGGGGTAGGCAGGGGCAGCCGGCGCGCCCGCCGCCGGAGCGGCGGCCGGGGCGGCAGCGGGGGCCGCGACCGCGGCCGCCTGGGCCGGCTCGGAGGCGGCGTTGGCGTAGGTGATGCCGGTGGCCACCAGAGCCGCGCCGGCCGCCAGCGCGGCGGTCACCACAGTGGAACGCGTTGCCATGTTGTTTCTCCTGTCTGAGAGACGTCGGCTGTGAGCCGATGCGAGATTGAACGTACAGATCATCTTCTTGTGTGTCATATCAGACATGCTGAAAATATGAAGAAGAATACGTTTGGAGTAATGGTGGCGCTGACGACCCGTCATTCCGGGCCCGGCGGGGGTCGTCGGCGCGGGCCGCACGTGGGTAGGTCTCCGGCCCCCGGTACGAGGTGACGCCTTATGGGTTCCTCATGTGACGTCAACTGATCCCGGCCAAGCCGGTATTGGTGTGGGTACCGGGGGAGCGGGCCGGTGATTCCGGTGCCGGACGGCGGGTGGGCCGACCGGCTGACGGGACACCCGCGCCGACGGGCGCACTCACCCGGGGACGGGGTGAAGTGACGGGTCCGGTCGCGGTCCCGGGCGGCGGGCACGGCGAACGGGTGAACCGGTCGCGGCGTCGGCGTGTCGCGTTCTTGGGCGGCCGCGGACGGGTGACATACCGACAGGCGGCGTGATCGGAGCGCTCCTAAGCTGACCTCAAGACCCGTGACCTGCGTCGTGCGCAGGGCCGCGGCTCCGCTCACGGTGGGAGGCGGCCCATGGCGCGTTGGTGTGGACGGTTGCGTAGAGGTGTGGCGATTGCCGCCGCGGCGGCGGCGATCGGGCTGCCGGTCGCCGCCGGGGCCGTGTGGGGAGCCGTGCACGGGGTGGCGGAGGTCGGGCCCGCCACCGTCGATGTCGCCGTGCCGCACATACCCGGTTCCGCGCCCCCGTCCGCAGATGAGGCACCGGGCCTCGGCCCCGAGGTGAAGCGGCGGCTCGATGCGGCCGTCCGGGGGATCATGAAAGAGGCGCGCGTTCCCGGTGTGACCGTGGGGCTGTGGATGCCCGGCAAGGGCACTTACGTACGTGCGTTCGGGATCGCCGACCAGCACAACGGCCTCCCTATGGCGCCGGATCTGTACATGCGGATCGGCAGTGAGACCAAGACGTTCACCGTGACGGCGTTGCTCCAGTTGGCCGACCGGGGCAGGGTGGCCCTGGACGATCCGATCGGGAAGTACGTCGACGGTGTGCCGGGAGGAAGTCGGATCACCCTGCGCCAGTTGGCCGGGATGCGCAGCGGACTGTTCAACTACTCAGAGGACGAGGCCTTCTTCAGGGCGCTGACGTCCGATCCACGGCGGTCGTTCACACCACGGCAGCTGCTCGGCTACTCCTTCAAGCATCCCGCGCTGTTTCCGCCCGGGCAGAAGGTCGACTACTCCAACACCAACCTGCTCCTGCTCGGCCTGGTCGTGGAGAAGGCCGGCGGCCGGCCGCTGGGGGACTACATCCGGGACAACATCCTTCGGCCGGCCGGGCTGGGTCATACGCTCTTCCCGTCCGACGCCGCCTTCCCGGGCCCGCATGCTCAGGGGTACACGAACCAGACCGCGAGCGGAGAGATCGAGAACGCGACCGACTGGAACCCCTCCTGGGCCTGGGCGGCCGGTGCGATGATCTCCGACCTGCGGGACCTGCGGGTGTGGGCGCGCACGGTGGCCACCGGCACCCTGCCCGACGGAACCCCCCTGATCAGTCGGGCCCTCCAGAGGCAGCGGCTCACGGTGCGACCGACCGCCATCCCCGGTGCCGGGTACGGGCTCGGCGTCTTCGATGTCAACGGGTGGATCGGGCACAACGGGTCGCTGCCGGGCTACGAGTCCTTGACCGTCCACCTCCCGTCGGCGCGGGCGACCCTAGTGGTTCTCCTGAACACCGACATCGACCATGGCGGGCAGGAGCTCAGCACCCGCTTCGGTGAGGCCATCACCAAGATCGCCACGCCGGGGCACGTCTTCAGCCTGCGGGTACGGCCGACGGCCGGGTGAGGGCCCGGGCCTCCCGCTGCCCATGGGGGAGGCCCGGGCCCGGCGGGAACCCGGAGGCGCGGCGGCGGTCCCCCGGTCGTCGGCCGGGCGCGCACCGGCCGCACACCTCTTCGAAGTCTCCCGTTTCGAGCGGGAGTTGACGCGGCTCGGTGCGTGGCTCACATCACAGCGGGCCGTGGGGTGAATGTGGAGCGCGGCTTCACATCTTCATGGCATGCTCACGCCCTGTTACCCGTCGGTATTCACGGACCGCCGGGTTCTTTCGGCAACCCCCCACCACCACAGGACAGGTCTTGCGTATCCGCAAGTGGCACCTGCGTGCCCTCATGCCCGCACTCACCGCATCCGCCCTCCTGCTCGCCTCCGGCTGCTCATCGGGGCCCGGTCCTTCCTCCGACTCCGCCGCGGCGCCCGCCGCGCAGGCCGAGGCATCCGCCGCGGCGGCCAAGGACTCCGACCGGCCACTCGCGGTCGCGGCAGCCCCCGCCGCCACGCCCACCGCGCTCGCCCGGCCGGGCGAGACCGGCGGGCGGGCCCACCGCAGCACGCTCAAGGTGAGCTCCTACGACCGCCACACCCGACGGGCCGTCATCTCACAGGCCGTCAAAGGGACGCCGCGTCCTTCCGTATCGTCCACGGCGCCAGGGTCGTCCGCGGCCCCCGAACCACCGACGGCACCCCCGTCCGGCACCCCGAGCCCCTCTGTCGAGCCGGGGCGGATCGCCGTCGGCGACGTCATCGCCAGCGCACCCGCGCCCGGCGCTCCGGACGGCCTCCTCGCCAAGGTCACCAAGGTGATCGGGGAGAGCGGTGACGGCACCGAGGTGCAGACCGCGCCGACCACCCTCGACACCCTGCTCGGTGACGACCAGGCCAAGGGCACGGTTCCCGTCGACCCCTCGTCCTTCGATGTCGAGCGGCTGCTGCCCGATGTGAAGGTCTCCTGGGCCAAGACGGGGGAGATCCACGCCGGGCCCGAGGGGGCGAAGGTCCCGCTGGGCAGCCTGCGCGTCGACCTGCGGGCCGACGTGCCCACCCCCGCGGGTGCTCCGGTGACGGCGGACGCCACCGTGGCCGGGTATGTGCAGGTCGCTCCCGAGGTCGACTTCTCCTACGGCGGTGGCGGCTCGGGCAGCGCCGCCGCACAGGCCGGGCCCGTCTCGGCGTTCCTCGGCGTGTCGGGCGACTGGACCTCGCAGTGGTCCCTGAAGGGCCGCGCCGGGGTGTTCGCCAAGCCGGTGCGGGTGCCGTTCGCGAAGCTCCACGCCGACCCCGTCCTCCAGGTCGGCCCGATCCCCGTCGTCGTCAACCTCGACCTGACCTGCTATGCCGAGATCAGCGGCGACGGCAGCGTGACCGTCGCGGTGGAACAGGACCTCAAGGGCGACTTCAAGGCCGGCGGCACCTTCGCCCCGGGCAAGGGGTGGACCCCCGTGAACGAGTCCTCGATGACGAGCACACCGGTGCGCACCTCCCTCATGGCCGCGGGGAACGTCAAGGCGGTGCTGGGCGCGCAGGCCGCCGTCGGCCTGTACGGCGCGGTGGGCGTCACCGCCGACCTTGCGCCGTATCTGCGCGGCGAGGCGTCGGCCGCGGCGAGCGCGGCGGCGGGCCCGGGCACGCGACCCACGGCCACCGCGGTCGGGTCGTGGGCGCTGTACGGCGGTGTCGACCTGACCGGCGCGCTGCACCTTCAGCTGTCCGTCTTCGGTACGCCCTTCTTCCGGCACACGATCCCCCTGGGCGCGCTGCACCGGGAATGGAGGCTCGCCGGAAGCAGCGTGTAGCGGCCTGGAGGGGTGACCGGCCCGGGCGCCGTCCGTCCCGTGGGACGTTCCGCCCATCCCCGGAACAGGGAGACGGAATTCCCGGTCCGCGGCATGGAAACGCTGGGCGATGTCAGATCACGCCTCGTGATCGGCAACGTCAGCACGGAGGTTTCCATGATTCGTCGGACTCTGCAGGGCGGCCTGCTGGCCGCGGTCGCGATGCTCTCGCTCGTGCCCGCGGCCGCGGTCGCCGCGGACGGCGACCGGGCCATGTCGGCGCCGGTCGTCGCGACGGTCCCGCACCGCCAGCACACGCTCCCCGCCCCCGTCCGGCACACGCCGGTCCGGCACCGCGCCCCCCGCTCCCTGTCCTGCCACCGCTTCATCCGCCACGGACACCATGTCCGTCACGCCGGCTACGCCTGCCACCTTCGCCACATCCCGCGCAGGGCGTACCCGCACCACAGCGGCTACGGCACGCGCACGGCGTACCGGCACCACTCGTACCGTGTCGTGGGGCGTGTCGCCACGCGTCATGTCGCGCTGAACATCCGCTCCGGTCCCGGCACCGGCTATCGCGTGGTGGGACACCGCCACGCCCAGGGCAGGCTGCTGCTGGTCTGTGAGAGGCACGGTTCGTACGTCCACGGCAACCGGCACTGGTACCGGCTCGCCGGCGGCAGGGGCTACGTCTCCGCACACTACGTGCGTACCCGCAGCGCCGTGCCCTGGTGCTGACGTGCCCGTTTCCCCTCTCCGGAGGGGCGGCCTGCCCGGTCACCCGCGGGTGCCGGGCAGGCCGTTGGCGCGCCCCGCCCCGTAACTGACCTTGTTCATACCGGTTTCCATGTGTGGCGGCACCACAGTCCCGGGAACACATCCCGACAAGCAAGGGCGAACCGCCCAAAGTGGAATCGGCGTTGAGGGACAGGCAATGCGACAGCCCCAAGGATCCAGACCGTGAAGGCCGGCGCAGCACAGACGGCGGCGACCCCGCCGGTGGAGCGGGACGGACCGTTCGTGACGGAGCTGCGCGGCCTGAAAGAGCGCACCGGTCTCAGCCTCGCGGCCCTGGCCGCACGTACCCCGTACAGCAAGTCCGCCTGGCACCGCTATCTCAACGGCGCCCAGCGGCCACCTCGTTCGGCCGTGGAGGCACTCGCCCGTCTCGCCGGTGTGGAGCCGGCCCCCGTACTGGCCCTGTGGGAGGCGGCCGACCGTCCGCAGGGCCCGTACGAGCCGTCGTCCGACGTCCCCCCGCGGCCCGTCCGGACCCGGCGACTGCCCCTGTCGGCCCTGGCCCTGTTCGTCGCGGCGGCCGCGGTGGCCCTCACCCTCGTCGCGGCACACCGCTCCGGGGCGCCGTCCGGCCGTCCGGCCGCGGCCTCGCCCCGCTGCCGGGGCGTGTCCTGCCAGGGGCAGCTACCCGATGTCTCCGCCTGTGACCGGGACGCGCAGACCAAGAGCGCCGTCCGTGACGCCTCCTACGCGGTGCGGCTCCGGTACTCGCCGTCCTGCGGCGCCGCCTGGGCCGAGGTGCGGGCGCGGGCCACGGCTGCCCGCGTGATCTCCGTCCGGTCGGGGCGGGACGTGCTCTCCGCGTCGTACCCGGGAGACGGCACCGCGGGGTCGAGCAGCCCCATGCTCGCCGTGACTTCACCCGAAGGGGTGGAGGCGTGCGCCGAGGTGGACGGCAAGGTGGCGTGTACCGGCCTGGATAGGGAACCGGCCGGGATGCGCTGAGTGGATGATCGGCCTGGAGTGGACGCGCGGGGTGTGCCGTGCCGGCATTCTCAGCCTGACGAATGTCCTACATGTTGTAGGGTTTGGCTCGTTCGCCCGGCCGGTCGGTACCGGCCGGCCCGTTGTCGCCGATCGGGGGATCCGCGTGCAGGAGTCCGACGTGCCGTCACCAGCGGCAGGCCCGCCCTTCGACCGGATGGTGGACCGGGCGCTGGACTCCCCGGAGATCGCGGCGGCGATCGCCGCCGGTGCGGGCGCATCCCGTGCGGAGCTGCGCGGGAGGGCCCTGGCGGCGCGCGCCGACCTCGTCGGTGTCGCCCCCGCAGAGTACGGCCACTACCTCGCGCTGCGGACCACCGCCTTCGACCGTCACGGTCACACGGGTGACCACGAGGGCGCGCGGAGCGATCCCGCGCAGGACGGCGGCTGTACGCAGAGTGGTGCTCCGGGCCACGGCGCCTGTACGCAGGGTGATGCCGGGGGAGGCGGCGGGCGCACCCGCGGCGGCGTCCCGGGCGGCGACGGCCGTACGAAGGAGGGGATCCTGCCGGTTCTCGCGGTGCTCGTGCCGAGCCTCGGGGCCGTGGCCACCGGTGTGTTCCTGCTGTGCGGCTTCGGGCTGCGGGCCTTCGCCGTGCGCCCGCACATCGGCGACGGGCTCGTGATGGCCGGGGTGATCGCCGCCGCCGTCACGGCAGGCGCGGCTCTCGGGGATCTCGCCTGGATCCTGGTGACGGGCGCCCGCGGCCGTTCCCGCCGCGGCGGCGACGATCCCGCCGAGCGTGATCCCGAAGTGCGCCGGGCTCGTGAGGTCTGGGAGAACGCCGTGGTGGAACGGGGAATCGTGCCGTTCCTGCTGGAGGGCGTGGAGTCGGCGCGCACCGATCCGGCGTGCGCCTCCCAGGGACGAGCCGTGGGAACGGAGGGACGGGCTCGGTAGGCGCGCCGGGCCGGAGCCGGAGGAGTGGACCCGTCCTTGCCTGACTCCTACCCTCGACGGGGTTGCCCGCACTCTCACCGACGGTAGTCTCGGGAAGAGTGCCCGGGAGAACCAAGGGCAGACCGTCCCGCCCCCAGTGTCCGCTTCCGTCCACGCCGGTCGCTCCGGCTTCTCGTCAAGGTGAGTCCTCGCGGTGCCCGCACAGCAGCAAGCAGTGATCCCCCAGCAACGCGCCCGGCATCCGCAGGGCACCTCGGAGGGGCGACCGCCGCTCCTTGCACGCCTGCGCCCACGCGCGGCCGCCGCCACGGTCTGGTACCTGCGGCTGCAAGCCGTGCTGAACATCGTGGCGGTCCTCTCGCTGCCCTTCCGCGAAGAGGTCCACGAGCACAACGTCGGTGAGTTCTTCACGCCCTACCTGGCCACCGCCGGACTGGTCTCGGCGGCCCTCGCCCTGTTCCTGGCGCTGGTGATGCGGCGCCGCAAGCGGGCCGCGTGGATCTTCAACATGCTGCTGGCCGGTCCCCTCTTCGCGCTCTACGTCCTCGCCCTCACCCAGGACGACTACCGCCCCCACGTCTTCAACTGGATCTCTGCCCTGCTCACCGGCCTGTTCGTGGCCGCGCTCCTGATCGGCCGCAGGGAGTTCCAGGCCGTGGGCGACCGCTCCAACCCCCGGCTCGCGCTGATCGTGGGCGCCTGCGGCATCCTGATCAGCGGCGGCGTCGGCACCCTGCTGGTGAACGCCACCAACAAGGTGGCCGGGGCCACCCTGACGGACAAGATCGCGTACACGCTGCTGCGAGGCGTCAGCGTCGGCCCGCTCGCCGACCGCATCGACGCTGTGCAAGCGCCGCGCTGGGTGGACATCATCATCAACCTGCTGATCGCGGTCTCGTTCCTGCTCGTCCTGTACGCCTGCTTCCGGGCGCCGCGCGGCCGGGAACTCCTCGGCGAGGCGGACGAGCAGCGCTTGCGCGCCCTGCTCGCCAAGCACGGCGAGCGGGATTCCCTCGGCTACTTCGCGCTGCGCCGCGACAAGGCCGTGATCTGGTCTCCGAGCGGCAAGGCGGCCATCACCTACCGGGTGGTCGGTGGCGTCACCCTGGCCTCCGGCGACCCGATCGGCGATCCCGAGGCATGGCCCGGCGCCATCGACGCATGGCTCGCGGAGGCCCGTCGGCACGCCTGGACGCCCGCCGTCATGGGAGCGAGCGAGGAGGCCGGAACGATCTACGCCCGGCACGGTCTGGACGCCCTCGAACTGGGTGACGAGGCGATCGTCGAGGTCGCCGACTTCAGCCTCGAAGGGCGCGCGATGCGGGTCGTGCGGCAGGCGTACAACCGGGTTCGGCGGGCCGGGTTCACCGTGCACATCCGCCGCCACGGCGACATACCCGAGTCCGACATGGCCACCTTGATCGAGAGGGCCGACCACTGGCGCGACGGCGGCGGCGAGCGCGGCTTCTCCATGGCCCTGGGCCGCCTCGGCGACCCGGCCGACGCCGACTGCGTGATGCTGGAGTGCCGTGACGACCGGGGTGAGCCCCGGGCCCTGCTCAGCTTCGTCCCCTGGGGCGAGCAGGGACTGTCCCTGGACCTGATGCGGCGCGACCGCGGCTGCGAGAACGGCCTGATGGAGTTCATGGTGATCGAGCTGCTGCTGCGCGCCCCCGAACTCCGCATCAAGCGGGTGTCGCTGAACTTCGCCATGTTCCGCGCCGTCTTCGAACGCGGCTCACGTCTCGGTGCCGGGCCCGTCCTGCGGCTGTGGCGCTCGGTGCTGACCTTCTTCTCCCGCTGGTGGCAGATCGAGTCCCTCTACCGCGCCAACGCCAAGTACCGTCCCGTGTGGGAGCCGCGCTTCCTGCTGTTCGAGAAGAGCAGCGACATCCCGAGAATCGGTATCGCCAGTGCCCGCGCCGAGGGATTCCTGACCGTGCCGGGCCTGCCGTCCCTCTTCCGCCGACGGCACGCCCCGGCCGGCGGGCAGGGGCAGCCCCCGCTCGCCCACGAGAAGGGTCATTGAGCGGCAAAGTTCCGGGTCCGGGCTGAGACGGGACGCGTCGGGCGACGTACAGGGGGCGGGGGCCGCACCCCTCCCGCGCCGCCCGCTCCTCCCGGAGGTACCCCGCCCGTGACCATCGTCAAAGCACCCCCGGCCCCGGTCGACCGGCGCCACGACGAGGAGCCTTCGCAGGGCTGGCAGTTCACCTCCTCCCACGGCCTGGTCCTGCTGCTGCTCCTGCTGGTCGTCGGGCAGGGCCCGATCCGGCGCGCGCTTGGGGCGCCCGTGATGCAGAGCTGGATGACCGTGTTCCTCGCGGTGGTCGTCCAGGCCCTGCCCTTCCTCGTCCTCGGCGTCCTGCTGTCCGCGGCCCTCGCGGTGTTCGTCCCGCCGTCGTTCTTCGCCCGCGCACTGCCGAAGCGGCCCGCCCTCGCGGTGCCGGTCGCCGGGGTGGCCGGGGCGGTCCTGCCCGGCTGCGAGTGCGCCTCGGTCCCGGTCGCGGGGGCGCTGGTGCGCCGGGGTGTCACGCCCGCCGCGGCGCTGGCCTTCCTGCTGTCCGCTCCCGCGATCAACCCGATCGTGCTGACCGCCACCGCCGTCGCGTTCCCCCGCAACCCAGGGATGGTCCTCGCCCGGTTCGTGGCGAGCCTGCTGGTGGCGTGCACGATGGGCTGGCTGTGGCAGCGCCTTGGACGCACCGACTGGCTGAAGCCGCCGGCCCGCGCGTCCTACGAGGGGCACAGCAAGGGGGCCGCGTTCTGGGGGTCCGTACGGCACGACGTGATGCACGCGGGCGGTTTCCTGGTCGTCGGCGCCATGGCCGCGGCCACTCTCAAGGCCGTGGCGCCGGCGAACTGGCTGCGTACGGCGGCGGACCAGCCGGTAGTGGCGATCCTCGCGCTTTCGGCCCTCGCGGTGCTGCTGTCGATCTGTTCCGAGGCGGACGCGTTCGTCGCCGCGTCGCTGTCCCAGTTCTCGCTCACCGCACGGCTGGCGTTCCTCGTGGTGGGGCCGATGATCGACCTGAAGCTGTTCGCGATGCAGGCGGGCACCTTCGGGCGCTCCTTCGCGCTGCGGTTCGCGCCCGCCACGTTCGCGCTGGCGGTCCTTGCGTCGGTCCTGACCGGGGCGGTGCTGCTGTGAACCGTCAGGCACAAGCGGCCGTGCTGTTCCTGGTCGGCGGGGCGATGCTGCACGCCGGCACGACCTCGCTGTATCTGCGCTACGTCAAGGCCGGGCTCCAGCCGCTGCTGCTCGCCGCCGGGGCCGTCCTGATCGTGGCCGCACTCGCGACCGTCCGGTACGAACTGCGCCGGTCGCGAACGGCCCGGCGGCGCCCAGACCGGGCGGAGCCGCACGACGTCGTCCTCGGCGGCCACGACGACGGCCACAGTCACGGCCACCGGGAGCCGCGGATCGCCTGGCTGCTCGTGCTGCCGCTGTTCGCCCTGATCCTGGTCGCCCCGCCCGCGCTCGGCTCGTACAGCGCCCTGCGCGCCGGAACGGCCCTCCAGCCGCCCCTGGCCTACCCGGCCCTGCCCTCCGGGGACCCGGTCCCGCTGAGCCTGGTGGACTACGCGGGCCGCGCGGCGTACGGCCACGGACACTCCCTCGGCAACCGCACGGTGGAGATCACCGGGTTCGTCGCCCTCGACCACGGCGGCACCCCGTACCTCGTCCGCATGGCGCTCAACTGCTGCGCCGCCGACGCCCAGCCCGTCAAGGTCGGCCTGACCGGGAAGCTGCCGCCGGTTCTCCAGCCCGACTCCTGGCTGCGGGTCACCGGCACCTACAGCGCCCGGCGGGCCGAGGACCCCGTCAACGGCGGCGTCATCCCGTTCCTCGACGTCGTCGAGGCCACGCCGGTGCCGACGCCGAAGGACCCCTATGACGAGAGCTGGAACCAGTGACGTCCCGGCCCGCGGCGCCCCGTCCGGGAGGTGAGCGGCCCGTTCAGCCGACGGGTGTCCGTACCCCGTCCAGGGCCACGGACAGCACCCGGTCCCGCTGGGCGTCGTCCGCGAAGTTCGTCGCGGTGATCCCGGCGACCATCCGGAGCAGATCGTCGAAGCCGATGTCCGTGCGGGCCCGGCCTGCCTTCTGAGCCCGCTCGAACAAGGGACCGCCCGCCTGGTACATGGACTCCCGGCAGGCGAGGAAGATGTCCGACTCGCCGTCCATCGCCTCGCGGATGGCCCGCTTGGTCACCGTGTAGTCCACGAACCGGCGCAGCCAGGAGGTGAGCGCCTCCCACGGCTCGCGGTCCGCCACCTCCGTGGCCACCCGGCACAGATCGTTCACCTCGCCCGCGTACACGCTCTCGAAGAGGTGACGGCGGGTCGGGAAGTTGCGGTAGAGCGTGCCGATGCCGACCCCGGCGCGGCGGGCGATGTCCTCCAGGGACGCCTCCGCGCCGTTCTCCGCGAACGCCTCGCGTGCGGCGGCGATCAGGGCGTCGTAGTTGCGGGCGGCGTCCTTCCGGTGCGGACGCTGGGCCGCCACGATCTCACTGACGGGGAACGGCTGAGCCGTCACTGCTGCCTCCCTGGACGGAACCGGCTTGAAGCGGAGGTGCGCCTCCGTTACAGTGGAGGCATACCTCCACTTTAGCAGTGGGGGTGTGTTCGGCCTGGACGTGTGCGGCCGCACACGTCGCCGACCCCCTCGTATCCCTCGATCCGACGCCGGGCCCGCGCATGGCGCGCCGCCCGGCTCCCATCCGCTCGCGGCCGCTGCTCGCGGCCGTCGGCGTGTCCCGCGCCGCCCCGCGACGCGACCGAACCCGTACGACCTCGGCCCGGCTACCCGGGCCCCACCTGGTCCGGAGAGGCTTTTCGATGCCACGGAAGTCCACCCGTCTCACCTTCGCCGTCCTGGCGACCGGTGCGGGCGTGTTCTCCATGTTGCAGTCCCTGATCGCGCCGGCCCTGCCGACCGTCCAGCACGCGCTGCACACCTCGCAGTCCACCGCCACCTGGGTGATGACGGCGTATCTGCTGTCCGCCTCGGTGTTCACGCCGATCCTCGGCCGGATCGGCGACCTCGCCGGCAGGAAGCGCACGCTCGTCGCCGTACTGCTGACCGTGCTGGCCGGGTGTCTGCTCGCCGCGCTCGCCCCGGACATCGGCATACTGATCGTCGCCCGGGTCATCCAGGGTGCCGGCGGCGCCCTGTTCCCGCTGTCCTTCGGCATCATCCGCGACGAGTTCGCCCCGGGCGAGGTCAGCGGCAGCATCAGCAACCTGTCCGCCGTGATCGCCGCAGGCGGTGGCGTCGGCATAGTGGCCGCGGGCCCCATCGTCTCCGCGCTCGACTACCACTGGCTGTTTTGGATCCCGGTCGCCGTCGTCGCCGTCACCACCCTGATCGCCCTGCGCTATGTGCCCGAGTCGCCGCGCCGGGCCGCGGGACGCGTCAACTGGTCCGGGGCCGTGCTGCTTTCGGCGTGGCTGGTGGCCCTGTTGCTGCCGCTCAGCCAGGCGGGCCAGTGGGGCTGGGGCTCGGCCCGGGTGATCGGCCTGATCCTCGCCGCGGTGGTGCTCTTCGCGCTGTGGCTGTTCTCCGAGGCACGCTCCCGCAGCCCGCTGATCGATCTGTGCGTCATGCGGCTGCCCGCCGTGTGGACCACCAACACCGCCGCACTGCTGTTCGGTGCGGGGATGTACTCGATCTGGTCCTTCCTGCCGGGCTTCGTGCAGACGCCAGCCTCCGCGGGATACGGCTTCGGCGCTTCCGTCACAGCGTCCGGACTGCTCATGCTGCCGATGCTCGTCGCCATGTTCCTCTCGGGCGTGCTGAGCGGTCGTCTGGAGCCGGTGCTGGGAGCCAAGGCGCTGCTCACGGCCGGTGCCGCACTGGGCGCCCTCGCCTGCGGCTTCCTCGCCCTCTGGCACGACCGGCAGTGGCAGGTGGCTTTCGTGGCGGGCGTGTTCGGGTTCGGCATCGGACTGGCCTTCGCCTCGATGGCCAACCTGATCGTCGGCAGCGTGCCGGTCGAGCAGACCGGTGCCGCGACCGGTATGAACGCCAACATCCGGACGATCGGCGGCTCCATAGGCGCCGCCGTCACCAGCGTCCTGGTCACCGGCCGACTCCAGCCCTCAGGGCTGCCCTACGCCTCCGGCTACACCCACGGCTTCGGCCTGCTCGCCCTGCTCTGCCTCGCCGCGGCCCTGGCCGCACTGCTCGTCCCGGTCCGGCGAGCCACCCGGGTCACCGGTGTGCCGCGCGCCTTCGAGCAATCGGCCGGCGTCGAGCCGGAGGCCGCCGCGCAGGGGGCGCGCGGCTGAAGCCTCGAAGGTGCGGCGGCCCCTTCGGGCCGCCGCACCCGAGCGGGTAGGCTCCGGAACATGCGGATCTCCGTTTCCTCCGACATGGACGAACCCGTGGCCCGCAACCTCGTGGGGCAGTTGCGCGGCCGTGGCCACGAGGTGCTGGTCCACGGCGCCCTGCGCCCCGGCGACGACGCCCAGTGGGCGTCGTGCTCGGAGGCGGCGGCCCGCGAGGTGGCCGACGGGACGGCGGACCAGGCCGTCGTGTGCTGCTGGACCGGCACCGGGGCGTCGATCGCCGCGAACAAGGTGCCCGGGGTGCGGGCGGCGCTGTGCACGGACGCCTACACGGCCGACGGCGCGCGCCGCTGGAACGACGCCAATGTGCTGGCGCTCAGCCTGCGGCTGACGTCCGAGCCGCTGCTCAAGGAGATCCTCGACGCCTGGTTCGCGGCCGAGCCGAGCGGGGACGCCGACGACCGGGAGAACGTGGCCCGTATCGGCAGGCTCGACCTGGACCGGCCGGCGTCCTAGCGGACCGCCGCCGTACTGGTTGCCGTGGCGGCCCGCCGAGGGACGTCGCCCGGGCCCTGCGGTGGTGGGCACGACGGCGGTCGGCTCCCGCCACCGCCCTGGTCAGCGGTTGCCGTTGAAGTAGGTGACGTCCCAGTGCGAGCCCTCACGGGCGTAGACATTGCCCGCGGGTGACTTGTACTGCTTCGCGTGGTCGCCGGCCCGTGGGCCGACATAGCGGAGCTTCGTGGTGACGTAGGTGTCCACGCACGACGTCACCTTGATGTCGACCTTGTATCCGTTCCAGTGGCTGTACGTGCCGGCGGCGTGTCCCGTCTCCGTGCCTCCGGTGAGAGTCACCGGGCATCCGCTCGCCCGCTTGAAGGCGATCACGCCGGAGACGGTGGTCTGGTTGATCCGGTCGAAGGAGGTGCACCGGGAGTTGTTCCGGTTGCTGCACCCGCCCGACGAGGTCCAGCCGATTCCCGCCTGCCGTAACTGCTGGGCGGCGGCCGCGTGGGTGTACTTCGCGGGCGCGGCGGCGACGGAGGGTGCGGTGGCCGCGAGCAGTCCGCCGGTCAGCAGGACGGCGGAGGCGGCGAGTCCGGCGGAGCGGGCCCGTCGGGGGTCCATGGCAGGCTTCATGGCAGTCGTTCCTCTCGTGAACGGCTCGGTGACTACCTCCGCATCACTGCCCACAGGCTCACCTCGGACGAACTCCCGCAACGGGGGCGCGCGGAGGCATCCGGCGCATCCCGCACTTCTTCACGCGCGGCCGGGAGAGCAGGCACACCAGGCGTCGGCACCGCGTCCCGGAACAGGCGCGGGGGCGAGACGCCCTCCCCGGGCCGGATCAGCCGCCCGCCACCAGTTCGGGCACCGGCTGCACCACGGTCTCCTCGGCCGCGACCGCCGTCCCCGCCAGGCCCTCGCGCCGGTCCCGTACGCTCCACAGCCACAGCACATCCCGCCCGAACGACCACACCAGCGACGCCAGCGCGCACGCGACGATCCCCGCGGTCGCCGCGTACGGCAGGTAGCCGGACCCGGCCGCCAGCAGCGCGACCCCCTGGGCCGCCGCCACCGTCTTGCGCGCCATGCTCGGCGGCAGTTCGCCGTTCAGCCACGGCAGCACCCGGGCGGCCGCCACGAACAGATACCGCATCCCACCGATCAACAGCACCCCCGGGCCCAGCGACATCGACACATAGACGCTCAGCACCAGGATCAGAAACGCGTCGACCTCCATGTCGAAGCGCGCGCCCAGCGCGGTCGACGTGCCCGTGCGGCGGGCCACCTTGCCGTCCACGCCGTCCAGTATCAGCGCCACCGCGGTCAGGCCCACGAGCAGCGTCACCGGCGGTGAGCTCTCGAACGAGTCCGCGACCAGCGCCGTGACACCGCCCACCAGGGTCGCCCGGCCCAGGGTGACCCGGTTGGCCGGGCCGAAGGATCGCAGCCGGGAGCGGACCACGGCACGGGTGAGCACGGCCCAGGTGGCGAGCGCGAACGCCAGGCCCGTCAGCCAGCCGGCCGGACCCATGCCGATCGCCGTGCCCAGCAAGGTCAGCAGCAGCACCTGCACGCCCGCCCCCACGGTCGTCTCCTGCTGCAACAGCCTCGCCTCGTACATGTGGTTCAGGGCCACCGCTCACCCTCCGGCCAAGTGACAGATTCGATCTTCGCCGCGTACCTTGTGCGCGACTTCTCGTAGCTGCGGTACGTGAAGAGTCGGCCGATCGTTCAGGAGGACGCACATGGACCTCACAGCTCGGGCCTTCTGGCTGCGCTCGCCGGGGCAGGGAGAGGTACGGGACGTCGAGCTGCCGGAGCCCGGTGACGGCGACGTGCTCGTGCGCGCGCTGTACTCGGGTGTCAGCCGCGGCACCGAGACCCTGGTGTTCCGGGGCGGCGTGCCGGAGAGCCAGCACGCCGCCATGCGCGCCCCGTTCCAGGAGGGCGACTTCCCGGCCCCCGTGAAGTACGGCTATCTCAGCGTCGGACGGGTGGAGCAGGGTCCGGAGGACCTGGTCGGGCGCACGGTCTTCTGCCTGTATCCGCACCAGAGCCGGTACGTCGTACCGGCCTCGGCCGTCACCGTCGTACCGGACGCCGTGCCCGCCCA
Source organism: Streptomyces sp. NPDC047079 (assembly GCF_040643755.1). Classification (NCBI taxonomy): domain Bacteria; kingdom Bacillati; phylum Actinomycetota; class Actinomycetes; order Kitasatosporales; family Streptomycetaceae; genus Streptomyces; species Streptomyces sp. NPDC047079. The sequence continues at coordinate 14,769 of NZ_JBEYUZ010000019.1, read as the reverse complement.
GCGTGCCGTCCTCGCCGGCACCGTGGAGACCGCCGTCAACGCGGTCTGGGACGCGGGTCCCCTGGTCGGGGACCGGATCGCCGTGGTCGGCGGCGGCATGGTCGGCAGTTCCGTCGCGGCCCTCCTCGCCCGCCATCCCGGTGTCCGCGTCCAGCTCGTGGACGCCGATCCCGGCCGCGCCGAGACCGCCGGCGCGCTCGGGGTGGACTTCGCACTGCCCGAGGACGCGCTCGGGGAGTGCGACCTCGTCGTCCACGCCAGCGCGAGCGAACAGGGGCTCGCGCGGTCCCTGGAGCTACTCGCCCCGGAGGGTACCGTCGTCGAACTCAGCTGGTACGGCGACCGGCGCGTCACCCTGCCGCTCGGCGAGGCGTTCCACTCGCGCCGGCTCACCCTCCGCAGCAGCCAGGTCGGCACCGTCTCACCGCGCGCGCGGTACGGACGCACGTACGCCGACCGGATGGCACTCGCCCTCGAACTGCTCGCCGAACCCGCCTTCGACGCGCTCATCACCGGCGAGTCCGCCTTCGAAGACCTCCCCGAGGTGCTGCCGCGCCTCGCGCGTGGTGAACTCAAGGGGTTGTGCCACCGAGTCCGGTACGCCGCTGACTGAGGTCCGGCCGAGCCCCGCCGTCCGAATCCGGACTCCCGGGAAACCCCCAGGGCATTCGCGGAAAACCTCGAAACAAGGAGAACAGGCAGCTGAACAACGCGCCGGGGCCGGCCGTACTACACGACATGCCCCGGCAGGGGACCAGACGCACCGCACCTGGAGGGTCGTCCGTTGTTCAGCATCACCGTCCGCGATCACCTGATGGTCGCCCACAGCTTCCGCGGCGAGGTCTTCGGACCCGCGCAGCGCCTGCACGGAGCGACGTTCCTCGTGGACGCCACCTTCCGCCGCGCCGAGCTGGACGACGACAACATCGTCGTCGACATCGGACTGGCCACACAGGAACTGGGCGCCGTGGTGAGCGAGCTCAACTACCGCAACCTCGACAACGAGCCCGACTTCGCCAACACCAACACCTCGACGGAGTACCTGGCCAAGGTGATCGCCGACCGCCTCGCCGAGCGGATCCACAAGGGGGCCCTGGGCGAGAGCGCGCGGGAGATCGCCGGCATCACCGTCACACTCCACGAGTCGCACATCGCCTGGGCGAGTTACGAGCGTGCCCTGTGACCGACACCACCATCGACCACGCGTCCCCGGACTCCCTCGACCGGACGCCCCGGACCCGGCTGGCCTACGTGCCCGTGCAGAACACGGTCCTGAGGAACGCCGACATCATTCCCATGTCCCTGCGCACCGTGCACTTCGTCATGCCGGGCGGCGTCGACGACCCGGCCACCCCCAGCGGCGGCAACGCCTACGACCGCCGCATCTGCCTGGACCTGCCCGGCTTCGGCTGGCAGGTCCGCCGGCACACCGTCGACGGCTCGTGGCCCCGGCCCGGGGCGCCCGCCCGCGCGGAACTCGCCCGAACCCTGCGGGAACTGCCCGACGGTACGGTCGTCCTCCTCGACGGCCTGGTCGCCTGCGGCGTCCCCGAGATCGTCATACCAGAGGCCGAACGCCTGTGCCTGGCCGTCCTCGTGCATCTGCCGCTCGGGGACGAGACGGGCCTCGCCCCCGGGGCCGCGGCCGAACTCGACGCCAGGGAGCGCGCCACGCTGCGGGCCGTGCCCGCCGTCGTCGCCACCAGTGACTGGGCCGTGCGCCGGCTCGTCTCCCACCACGGACTGGCCCCCGACCGCGTCCATGCCGTCCCGCCCGGCGCCGACATCGCGCCCTTGGCCCCCGGCACCGACGGTGTCTCACGGCTGCTGTGCGTCGCCGCTGTCACCCCGCGCAAGGGCCAGCACCGGCTGATCGAGGCCCTCGCGTCCGTCAAGGACCTGCCGTGGAGCTGCCAGTGCGTCGGCGGGCTCGGGCACGACCGGGAGTACGTCGCGCGGCTGCGCGCCCTCATCGACGAACACGGCCTCGGCGACCGGCTGCATCTCGTCGGGCCGCAGTCCGGCGCCGCACTGGACGCCAGTTACGCCGCCGCCGACCTCATGGTCCTGACCTCGTACGCGGAGACCTACGGCATGGCCGTCACCGAGGCGCTCGCCCGGGGCATCCCGGTCCTCGCCACCGACGTCGGCGGCCTGCCGGAGGCCGTCGGGCGCGCGCCCGACGGCGGGGTGCCCGGCATCCTCGTACCACCGGAGGACCCCGCCGCGCTGGCCGCGGAGCTGCGCGGCTGGTTCGGCGAGGCGGACGTACGGCGCCGGCTCAAGGCCGCCGCCCGTGGCCGCCGGGCCGCGCTGGACGGATGGGCGACCACGGCTCGCGGCCTCGCCGGCGTCCTGGCCGGGCTGCACCACGAACCCGGGAGGGCGGCATGAGCACGAGCACGACCCCCACCGGGCCCGAGGCCCACACGGCGCCCGCGGATGCCTCCGGGCCCGCGGCCCTGCCCGTCATACCCTCACCCGGCGGCATGGAGCCCGAAGTGCCCCGATACGCCCCCCAGTGGCTTCAGCTGCGCGAACCCGCGGACGCGGCGGCCCGGGCGCACGAACTGCTCGACCCGCTGCGGATACGGCTCGCCAACCGGTCCGGGCGCCCCGCCGAACTGGTCGTGCACGACCTGGGCTGCGGAACAGGTTCGATGGGCCGCTGGCTCGCGCCGCTCCTGGACGGCGCCCAGCACTGGGTCCTGCACGACCGGGACCCGTATCTGCTGCACTTCGCCACGGTGGGCGCCCCGAAGACGGCCGGCGACGGCAGCCGGGTGACCGTCACCACCCAGCGCGGCGACATCGGCCGGCTCACCCCGGACGCGCTCGCGGGGGCATCGCTGGTGACCGCGTCCGCGTTGCTCGACGTCCTCACCGCCGACGAACTGGAGACGCTCGCCGCGGCCTGCGTCGGCGCCGGCTGCCCGGCGCTGCTGACGCTGTCCGTCGTCGGGCGCGTCGAACTCACGCCCGCCCACCCCATGGACGAGGAGATCTCCGAGGCCTTCAACGCCCACCAGCACCGCGGTGGCCTCCTCGGCCCGGACGCGGTCCGTGCGGCCGGTGAGGTCTTCGGACGGCTGGGCGCGAGCGTACGCATCCATCCGAGCCCCTGGCGGCTCGGCGCCGAGCGGGCGGAACTGACCGGGGAATGGCTGCGTGGCTGGGTCGGTGCGGCCGTGGAGCAGCGACCGGAGCTCGCGGCCCGTGCGGATACGTATCTGCGGGGCCGTCTGGAGGCCTGCGCGGAGGGCCGGCTGCGCGTCGTGGTGCACCACAGCGACGTCCTGGTCCTGCCGCGACCGGCAGGAGGGGCGGGATGACGGCGCGGACGGCCGCCCCGGAGGAAGCGGGGGAGGGGATGCTCGGGGCCCCGGCCGCCGCGCTCCTGCCCGCCGACGCCGTTCCGCCCGCGCGCGTCGGGCCCGTCGCGCCCGACGCGCCCGACGGGGCGGACACCGGCCCGGTCACGGACAAGGCGCTTGCGACCCGCCGCCGCCTCGTCCCGCGTGCCCTGCGCACCCACCTCGGCACGGTCGCCGGAGCCGCCATCCTCGGTGTGCTCCTGTGGCGGCTCGGCACCGGCGTCTTCCTCGACGGACTGCGGAGGATCGACGCCCCGACCCTGCTCGCCGGGCTCGGGATCGGCGTGCTGACCACCGTGTTCAGCGCCTGGCGCTGGTGCCGTGTCGCCCATGCCCTGGACATCCGGCTGCCGCTCGGCGCCGCCGTCGCCGACTACTACCGCGCCCTGTTCCTCAACGCGGCGCTCCCCGGCGGCGTGCTCGGCGATGTGCACCGCGCGGTGCGGCACGGACGAAGCGCCGGTGACGTCGGACGCGGTGTGCGCGCCGTGGTCCTGGAGCGCACCGCCGGTCAGGTCGCCCTCGTGGCGGTCGGCGTGCCGGTCCTGCTCACGATGGACTCGCCGGTGCTCTCTCAGGCCCGACGTCTTGCCGGGCTGCTCGCGCTCGCCGCCCTCGGCGCACTCGCCGTGGCGGCGGCGGTGCGGATGGGCCGGGCCCCCCGCCGGCCGCGCCGGCCCCACGCGCTCGGAGCCACGCTCGCCGAGGCGCGCGGCGCCCTGCTGGCCCGCGGCAGCTGGCCCGCAGTGCTGCTGTCGTCCGCCGTCGTGCTCGCCGGACACCTGCTGATGTTCCTGGTGGCCGCGCGGGCCGCCGGATCGCACGCGTCGCCGGCCACGCTGCTGCCCCTGGCGCTGCTGGCCCTCATCGCCATGGGGCTTCCGCTGAACGTCGGCGGCTGGGGCCCCCGCGAGGGCGTCACCGCCTGGGCGTTCGGCGCGGCCGGCCTCGGCGCGGACACGGGGCTGGGCGTCGCCGTGGTGTACGGCGTCCTCAGCTTTGTGGCGAGCCTGCCCGGGATCGTCGTACTCCTCGCACGGTGGTACGCGGGACTGCGGAGCACGCGTGCGACGACGGACGCGGAGCCGGCCGCGCAGGACGCACGGGTCCGCGGGGAGGGCGAGGAAGGCATGCTCGCCGGGAGGGCCGAACAGATCGCTCCCGACACCGCGCCGGACCTCTCCGCGCCGTCGACGGAACCCTCCGAGGCGCCGGAGGGCCCCTCCGGGCCGTGGAAGGTGCCCGGCACGCGGGGCACGGAGCGCACCCCCCACACGCTCCGTGCCCCCGTGCCGTACGTTCCCTCCTCGCGTTTACCTCCGGGGCGCGCCGCGTTGCTGACCAGGCGTCATCAGCGCTGTGAGCCCTCGGGGTTGGTGGTCTCCGGCCGGCCGCCGACCGACTCCTTCGAGGAGGCCAGGGAGAAGTACGCCGCGAAGGAGTCGGCGAGCGCCGCGAGCAGGTGCTTCCCCTTGTCCGCGGAAGCCAGCGAAGGCCGCCCGATGACACCGGACTCCGTATAGGCCGACATACCGAGGGTGAGGAGATGCCTGCGGTCGTCGGCGATGAAATCCGTGGATTCGTAACCAGGCCTGACCAATTCGGGATGGCAGTGCAGAAGAATGGAGGTCTCGATTTCCCCGGCATGCATGTCGCTGAGCAGCGAGGTGCGCACACCGGCCTGCTCCCGGGCCGCCTCCCAGTCCTCGGCGGCCGGGAAAAGCGCCATCCGTACACCGCTGCCCGCGGATTCCTGGACGACATTGCCGAGGACGTAATTCCCGCCGTGACCGTTGACGAGTACCAGGGCCTCGACGCCGGAACGGCGCAGCGATGCCGCGATGTCCCGTACCACCGCGTGGAGAGTGACGGAGGAAATGCTCACGGTTCCCGGCCAGTCCGCGTGCTCGTGCGAGCAGGAGATCGTCACCGGAGGAAGGAGGTGAACCGGATACGCCGCGGCGACCTCGCGGGCGATCGCACAGGCGACCAGCGTGTCGGTCGCCAGCGGAAGGAAGGGTCCGTGCTGTTCGAAGCTGCCCACGGGAAGGACGGCGACCTGGCGGCTCAGACCCTCCGCCCGGGCCCGTACGTCGTGCGAGGTGTCCGACGGCAGCACAGCCGCGCCGCGCCCCGGCGAGTGTCCGGAGGCAACCGCGTCATCAGCCGGCCGCGTCCCAGAAGTATCCGCATTTCCCGAACCGTTCATGGCTTCACGGCCTTTCGTCTCGTACCGCCTGCGCTTACAGATAGGAACAGATCATGACAGACATTGACGGGGTGCCCGGCGGGAATGCCCACCTCTCGGGAGTCCCCCGGATGGTGAATCGCCCCTCTTCCGGGGTCACCCGAGTCGTGAACGCCCCCCTGCCCACGAAGTACGGTGATTTCCAGGCCGTCGGCTACCTCGACCACGACCGGGGCGATGAACAAGTCGCCCTGGTGTACGGCGACATCGAAGAGGAGGGCATGCTCGTCCGCCTCCATTCCGAGTGCCTGACCGGGGACGCCTTCGGGTCCACTCACTGCGAGTGCGGGCCCCAACTCTCCACCGCACTGCGGGAGATCGTGGCCGAGGGACGGGGCATCCTGGTCTATCTGCGCGGCCACGAGGGCCGTGGCATCGGGCTGCTCGGGAAGCTTCGCGCGATGAAGCTCCAGGCGGAGGGCCTGGACACGGTCGAGGCGAACCTCGCCCTCGGTCTGCCGGTGGACGCGCGCGACTACCGGGCCGCCGCGGAGATCCTGCACGACCTCGGCGTCCGGTCCGTGCGACTGCTCTCCAACAACCCGCGTAAGCGGGACGCGCTCGTCAGGCACGGCATCAAGATCGACGAGCAGGTGTCGCTGCTGATCCCGCCCTGCGAGAACAACATCACCTATCTGCGCACCAAGCGGGAGCGGCTCGACCACTACCTGCCGCACCTGGACGCGGTGGTGCACTCCTCGTGAGCGGGTGCGCGGCGGCCGCCCGGCGCCGGCCGCCGCGCCCGCACCCCCGGCGGCGCAGCCCCGGCCCCCTGCGGGTGACACCGCCCCGGACGCCCTGGTGACGTCGGCGCGGATCCCGGAAACAATCAAGGAATGACCGACGACGTCCTGCGCCTGTCCGGCGACCAGGTCCTGGAAGACCTGATTCCGCTGGGCGGTGTGGTCAGGGGCCGCCGGGAGGCGCGGAAGAGTACCGACGACATTGTCCTGCACCTCAGGCTGCTGGCCGCCGCGTACTCGCCCGAGGACGGGCACTGCACCCCCGAGTCGGTGGTGAACGGCTACGCCGCCGGTGCCCGCCGGCACGGCGCGAGGGTCCTGCGGCACTGCGAGGCCACCGGCATCGAGCTCCGCGGCGACACGATCACCGCCGTCGTCACCGAGCGGGGCCGCATCGAGACCGACACCGTGATCTGCGCCGCGGGCGCCTGGTCTCGGGCGGTCGGCGCCATGGTGGGCGTGGACCTGCCGGTGGAGCCGCTGCGCCGCCAGATCGCCGTCACCGAGGCGGTACCGGACCTGCCGCCCGGACTGCCCATGACCATCGACTTCACCACCAGCCTCTACTTCCACAGCGAGGGCCCGCGGCTCCTCGTCGGCATGTCCGACCCCGACGAGCGGCCCGGCTTCGCCACCGAGACCCACGACCGCTGGATCCCGCGGCTGTGCGCGGCGATGGAACACCGGGCGCCCGCCCTGCTCGACCTGCGCCGCACCGGTGGCTGGGCGGGCCTGTACGAGATCACCCCCGACCACAACGCGCTGATCGGCGAGGCGACCTCACCCTCTCGCTTCCTGTACGCCACCGGGTTCTCCGGCCACGGCTTCCTCCAGGGGCCGGCCGTCGGCGAGATCCTGAGGGATCTCTGCCTGGGCCGCGTACCCTTCGTCGACGTCAGCCCCCTGAGCGTCGACCGTTTCGCCGCCGACGCCCTGCGCCCGGAGGTCAACCGCGTATGACCGCACTCCATCTGTGGCTCCGCCACGAGACCCGTACCACCGAGCGGCGTACTCCCCTCGTGCCGTCCGACGCCCGACGCCTCATCGAGAGCGGGGTGACCCTCACGGTCGAGGACTCGCCGCAGCGCGTCTGCCCGACCGAGGACTACGCGGCGGTGGGCTGCCACATCGCCGAGCCCGGCTCGTGGGTGACGGCACCGCGGGACGCGGTGATCGTCGGACTGAAGGAACTCCCCGACGAGCCAGCGGCGCTGATCCACCGTCACGTCCTCTTCGGTCACGCCTACAAGGGACAGCCCGGCGCCTCGGCCCTGCTGCGCCGGTTCCTCGCGGGCGGTGGCACCCTGCTGGACCTGGAGTACCTGGTGGACGACACCGGGCGCAGGCTCGTCGCGTTCGGCTACTGGGCCGGTTACGTGGGCGCCGCACTCGCGCTGCTCCACCATCGCGGCCGGCTGACCGCGCCGCTGCGGCCGACCTCGAAGGAGGAGCTGGACGAGCGGCTGCGGGCGGTCGCGGGCGAGGCGCGGGCCCTGGTGATCGGCGCGCTGGGGCGCAGCGGACGCGGCGCGCGGGTGGCACTCGGCGTGGCCGGTGCCGACCCCACGTGCTGGGACCTGGCCGAGACCCGCGACCTGGACCGCCCGGCCCTGCTGGACCACGAGCTGCTGGTCAACACCGTACTCACCACGAGCCCGGTGCCGCCGTTCCTGACGGACCAGGACCTCGACGACCCCGGCCGACGGTTGCGCACCGTCTGCGATGTGACGGCCGACGTGGGGTCGCCGCTGAACCTCCTGCCCGTCTACGACACCCCGACCGACTGGGACCACCCGGTCCGCCGGCTGCGCGAGGAGCCCGTTCTGGACCTCATCGCCATCGACAACCTGCCCTCCCTGCTGCCGCTGGAGGCGAGCGGGGACTTCTCGGCGGCGCTGACCCCGCTGCTGCTGGACTTCGAGGTGGACGGCGCCTGGGGCCGCTGCCGGGAACGGTTCGACGCGGCGGTCCGTGAACTCGGCGCGGGCGAAGGGAAGCCGAGCGATGGCTGAGCCCACGAAGGTGCCGGTCCCGGCGAGCGGCACGGTCCACTGGGTCGGCGCGGGGCTGTCGACGGGCAGCGGGCTCGCGGCGGTCTGTGACACCGCCGCCCGGGTCCGGCTGTGGCACCGGACCGAGGAGCGCGCCGGGCAGGCCCTGGCCGGGCTCGGCCTCGCGGGACGCGCCGAACCGCGCGCGTTCACCCTGCCCGCGCTGGCCGCGGAGCTGGCGCCGGGCGACGTGGTCGTCTCCATGCTCCCGGCGCCCGAACACGCGGCCCTGCTCGGCGTCTGCGTGCGGCGGCGGGCCCACTTCGCCTGCTCCAGCTATGTGTCGGACGCGGTCCTCGACCTGGTGCCGACCGCCGGCGCGGCGGGCCTCGTGGTGCTGACCGAGGCGGGCCTCGACCCCGGCATCGACCATCTCTTCGCACATGCCCTGATCGCCCGGGCCCAGGAGGAGATCGGCGCCGGGACGCCCGCGGAGGGGTGAGCCTGACCTCGTACTGCGGCGGCATTCCCGCCGTCCCGAACGACTTCCGGTACCGCTTCAGCTGGGCGCCCCTCGGCGTCCTCAACGCGCTGCGCTCACCGGCGCGTCACATCGAGGAGGGCGCCGAGACGACGGCGGTCCGGCCCTGGGAGGCGACCCGCCCCCCATGCCGTCGACGGCGAGAGCTTCGAGGTCCGCACGGGAACATGAACGCCGGGGGAGGGGCGACCGGGTGCTGCCCCTCCCCCTCCGGACCACCGGGGCCCGTCAGGCCCCCCGGCAGCCGACCGCAGCCTGTCGGGTCCCCCGGCGGGCGACCTCAGCCCATGAGCCCGTCAGCCCCGTTTCGCCGTCAGCGCCTTGTGCACGAGGCGCTTCAGCTCCGGGTAGACGGTGTGCGAGCCCGTGGGGCGGAGCTGGGTCAGGAACAGGACCGTCAGCTCGTGCGCCGGGTCGACCCAGAACGTCGTGGTCGCCACTCCGCTCCAGCCGAACGCGCCGCGCACCGCGGGCGATTGGGTGATTGCGGGATCGGTGACTACGGAGACGCCGAGCCCGAAGCCGAGGCCCGCCTTGCCGGGCTCGCGGTGCGCCGCGCTGCCGTAGGAGCGCAGGTCGGCGCCGCCGGGGAGGTGGTTGGAGGTCATCGCGGCGACCGTGTCCGCGCTCAGCAGCCGGATGCCGTCCAGTTCGCCGCGGCGGCGCAGGAACTCCATGAAGCGGTGGTAGTCGTACGCCGTCGAGACCATGCCACCGCTGCCGGAGAGCAGCCGTGGCCGGCCGTGCACGGGTAGGCCCGGGACCGGGGTGATACCGCCGCCCTCCGTCTCTCCGTACAGCTCGGCGAGCCGTGGCGCCTGCTCCTCGGTGACCCACAGGCCCGCGTCCTCCATGCCCAGCGGGGCGAAGATCCGTTCGGCGAGGAAGTCGTGCAGGTCCCGGCCCGAGACCACCTCCACGAGCCGGCCGAGCACATTGGTCGCCACCGAGTAGTTCCACTGGCTTCCCGGCTCGAACTGGAGGGGCAGCCGGGCGTAGGCCTCGCAGGTCTCTGCGAGGTCCGTGCCGGGCACCACGGACGACTCGATGCCCGCCTCCCGGTACAGGGCGTCGACGGGGTGCGTGTGGTAGAAGCCGAACGTCAGCCCCGCCGTGTGGGTGAGGAGATGGCGGACCAGGATGGGCCGCTGCGCCGGACGGGTCCGGATGTCCGCGCCGGAGCCGTCGACGTAGACCCGTGGCTCGGCGAATGCGGGCAGGAAGTCCGCTACGGGCGTGTCGAGCCCGAAGCGGCCCTCCTCCAAAAGGATCAGCGCGGCGACCGAGGTGACCGGCTTGGTCATCGAGTACATCCGCCACAGCGTGTCGGTCTCGACCGGGAGCCGCTCCTTCACGTCGCGGTACCCGTACGTGGTCAGATGGGCCGTGCGGCCGTGCCGGGACACGGCCACCAGGTAGCCCGGCAGCCTGCCCTCGTCGACCTGGTCCGCGAAGTGCCGGTCGAGGCGGGCCAGCGCCTCGGGGTCCAGGCCGACCTCGTCCGGCTCCACCTCTTGACGCAGGTGTCCCATCGTTCTCCTCCGGTTTTCCCCGGTGCCGTCCCGGGGCTTCCGGGTCCAACCTTTCACGGCCCGTGGCCGGGCCGGGCCGATCCCGGCCCGGCTGCGACCCGGATCACGGACCGACTGGGCACGATGCGCAGCGCTCCCGGGGAATGGGTGGCTCGGGCGGGGGAGTTGACTGAGGTATGACTCAGGACGCCACGCAGAACGCGCTGCTCGCACTGCTCTCCGAGGGCCACGGCGGAGTGCTGGTCACCCTCAAGCGCGACGGCCGGCCCCAGCTGTCGAACGTCATCCACGCCTACGACCCGGACGAGAGGATCATCCGGGTCTCGCTCACGGACGACCGGGCCAAGACCCGCAATCTGCGCAGGGACCCGCGGGCCTCGTACCACGTGACCAGCCCCGACCGATGGGCGTACACGGTCGCCGAGGGCACGGCCGAGCTCTCGCCGGTCGCGCAGGACCCCTACGACAAGACGGTCGAGGAACTCGTCCGGCTGTACCGCGACCTGCAGGGCGAGCATCCCGACTGGGACGACTACCGCGCCGCCATGGTCCGCGACCGGCGCCTGGTCCTGCGGCTGCGCGTCGAGCGGGCCTACGGGATCCCCCGGGGCTAAGGAGCCGGGAGCCCTCGAGGCCAGGACCCGAGGAGGCCGTCCTCGGTGCGCGCCTCGATCGCCCGCAGGACGGCCACCATGTCCTCGCCTCCGTACCCCAGCGTCACGGTCTCCTCGAAGAGGGCGTGGCAGACGTCCAGGAGCGGCGAGGCGAGTCCCGCCTTGCGGGCGGCCTCGGCGACCAGCCGGTTGTTCTTCAGGACGTCGTGGGCCGCCGCCTGCACGGCGAAGTCGCGTGCGAGCAGCTTCGGCGCCTTCATCCGGGAGACCCCGCTCGCCATGGGCCCCGCGTCCAGGACGTCCAGGAAGAGCCCCCGGTCCAGGCCGTGCCGGTCGGCGAAGTGGTACGCCTCCGAGAGGCCCGTCACCAGGGTGATCAGGAACAGGTTGACCGACAGCTTCATCACCAGGGCGTTCGGTGCGGCGCCGCAGACGAACGTCTCGCGGCACATCGGCGCGAGCAGGGGCCGTACGAGGTCCACCGCTGCTTCCTCCCCGGCCAGCATCGCCACCAGCTGTCCGTTCTCCGCCGGGACCCGGGATCCGGAGACGGGGGCCTCCACATAGCGCCCGCCCGCGGCGCGGACGTCGGCCTCCAGATCCCGTGAGTATCCGGGCGAGGTCGTACCCATGTGGACGACGACGCGTCCGGCGACACGCTCGGCGAAGTCCGGGGTGCCGCGGCCCAGGGTGGAGTCGATCGCGAGGTCGTCGGCGAGCATGAGGATCACGACCTCCGCCCGCGCGAACACTTCGGCAGGGTCCGCCGCCGGCATGGCGCCGGCCGCGCGCAGCGGCTCGGTGCGTTCCGGGGTGCGGTTCCAGACGACGAGGGGGGTGCCGGACCGGGCAAGGCGCAGGGCCATGGGCTGCCCCATGACCCCGAGTCCGATGAAGCCGATGTGCACGATGGGGCCGCCTTCCGCTCGGGGCCTCGGTCTATGACGGCTGTCATAGTAGCCAGCTTTATGACGCCGGTCATAGGGTGGGCGGGCAACGAGGTGTCCAGCCGGGAGGTCGACGATGGCGGCGTCCGAGCGTGGGCCGCGGGAGCGGATGGTCTTCAGCGCGGCCCAGTTGATCCGGCGCGACGGCGTCACGGCGACCGGGATGCGCGAGGTCGCCGCTCACGCGGGGGCGCCGCGCGGCTCCCTCCAGCACTACTTCCCGGGCGGCAAGGAACAGCTCGTCAACGAGGCGGTGGACTGGGCGGGCCGGTACGCGGCGGGGCGCGTCGCCCGCTTCCTCGCGCAGCTGCCCGAGCCGACGCCGAGCGGGCTGTTCGCCGCGATGGTGCGGCAGTGGACGGACGAGTACGGGTCCGCCGGGTTCGCGGGGGGCTGCCCGGTCGCCGCGGCGACCGTGGACTGCGCGGAGGGCGTCGACTCCACCAGGGCGGCGGCAGCGGCCGCGTTCGCGCGCTGGACGCGCCCGCTGGCCGACGCCCTGACCGGCATGGGGGTCCCGCCGGACAGGGCGGAGCCGCTCGCGACGCTCATGATCAGTGCGCTGGAGGGCGCCCTCCTGATCGCCCGGGCCGAACGGGACGTGCGCGCCCTGACGACCGTGGTGCGGGAACTGGGACCCCTGCTCGACGCGAGCGTCGAACGCGGGGCGGCGGACGGCTGACCCGGTCTCCGGAGGGTCTTCCCCGATCCCGTGCTCCTGAGCGGCTGACGGTCCTGGTGACGCCGGTGACGACCGTCGTCGCGAGGACCCGACCGGTGACGATGAGGACGTACGACAGTGCCTGGCACCAGCCGGTCGGGGCGAAGGCGCTCTCCTGGCCGAAGGAGATCACCGGAAGCAGCAGGTCGAGCGTGTGGAACCCCGGGTTGAAGTCCGGGGCCTGGGACGCCTTGATCGGACGGGGGTGGTGCTGGGCGTACACGACCGAGCCGACCGCCAGGAGGGACAGCAGCCAGACCGTGGCCCGCAGCGGGCGGTAGCCGTAGCCGATGGTGACATCCCATCAGCCCGGACTCTGGCCTGCCCCTCACGGAGTGTCAACTGGCCTTGTTCGCCTGCAGATTCTGCTCCTGGCGCGATGCGACGAGCGCGCGGAGCCGTGGGCTCGTGGCGGGCGACAGGCGCAGCCGGCGGATCGGGGGTACGGCGATGAGGGCGGCGGCGCAGCCCAGGGCGACCACCGTCGCCACCAGGAGCGGGGGGTGCACGCCGAAGACGGTGCCGACGGGCCCGGACAGCGCCTGGCCGAGCGGGACGGCCAGGATCGAGCCGGCCACCTCGTAGGCGGACACCCGGCCAAGCCGGTCCTCCGGGATCTGGGTCTGCACCGCGGTGGCCCACTGGACACCCCAGAACGCCCAGCCGATCCCGCTCACCCCGTAGCCGAGCATGAGCAGCGGCAGGGCGGGGACCAGGGCCGCGGCCAGCGGCATCAACGGGAAGAGGAACATGGCGAGCCCGCCGCCGAACAGCGGGCGGGACGGGCGGATCCGGATGGCGACCAGACCGCCGAGGACACAGCCGGCCCCGAACGCGCCCTCGGCGTAGCCGAAGGCGGCCTTGCCGTGCGCGGCGATGACGGACGCCGCGCCGAGAGGGGTGAGCGGGCCCCACACGAAGACGCCGAGTACCCACCAGATCAGGATGACGCCCCACAACCAGGACCGGGAGCGGAACTCGTCCCAGCCGGCCCGCAGATTGCGCAGCGTGGTGGCCGACCGGTCCACCGTGAACGGCGGCAGCCGCAGCGCGACCAGACAGATCCCGCTGACCGCGAAGGTGGCGGCGTCGACCGCGAACACCCAGGCGGCCGAGGCGGTGGCGACAAGCAGCCCGGCGAGTGTGGGCCCGGCCATCGTGGCGATGCCCTGGCTCACCCGCAGCACTCCGTTGGCCTGCCGAGGGTCCGCGGAGACTTGCGGCACCAGGATGGTGAGGCCCGGCTGGAACATCGCGGTCGCCGTACCGCCGAGCAGTGAACCGGCGACGACGAACCACAGGGGCGGGTGCCCGACACCGAGGCCGACCGCGAGCGACCCCTGGATCAGGCACCGCACGGCATCGGAGCCGATCATCAGCGGCCTGGGGTGGAACCGGTCCGCGAACACCCCGCCGAAGACGACGAAGAGGGCGAACGCCCCCATCCAGGCACCGAGCGCGAACCCGACCGCGCTCACCCCGTACCCGAGGGAGAGCATGGCGACGGCCATCGCGACCGGGATCATCGTGTCACCGAGCATCGAGACGATGCGGGCGGTGAAGTAGAGGGCGAAGTTACGGGTCCACAGGCGGGCGGGCGCGGAGACGGACACGCTCATGGTCGGTCATGGTGACGGCAGGGCCGGCCGGTTTCAAGGTCTAGACCACAACCGCGTGGGCCGTGCCCGGCCGACGCGCCGTCCAGCGGCGCCGTGCACCGGTGGCCGACCCGGTCGCGCACCTGGAACCGCATCCAGGCTGCCGCGAGGACGTTCGGCGAGATGGGACCCCGATGACGAGGCCCGGGCCGCGCCGTGTGCGCAGGCGGCGATCCGCGCGACACGGTGTGGCCCGGGCCCCAGCGGTCTGGGCGGTACCTGCCGGTTTCCGCCGGGCGCGCAGCGCCGGGCAGGGCACCTCGCCCCGTACGGATCACCCGAGGGCGTCCGATAGGGGCACTAGGGGCAACGCCGTTCAGTTAGGCGTGAGGACTGTTCGTCAAGAGTGGTGAACGAGGCAGCGGAGCTGCTGTAGAAGAGGTTTGTCCTCCAAGACATC